>JADCCH010000145.1 GCA_020252865.1 Methylobacterium sp. | reverse complement strand
TGTTCGCGCGGCGTCAGGGCCGCGCCGGGGCCGCCGATCGGCAGGATGCGGTTCCAGCGGCTCGAATCCTCGAGGCATCCGGCGATGAACCGGCCGAGATCTCGATCACTGATGGGCTTGCAGGCGGTCAGGCGGCCATCACCGAAGACCAGGAAAGGACTTCCCCTCTTCACCCGCTCCACCTGCCCGGACAGCGACTTGAAGAAGGCCGTGGGACGGACGATGGAATAGGTCAGGCCGGATTCCATCAATTCCCGTTCGAAGGCGAGCTTCGCCTGCTGAAAGGGCAGGTTCGGCTTCTGCACGCAGATGGCCGAGAGCAGCACCATCTGCCCCACACCCGCCTGTCGCGCAACCGCGAGCGCCTGTTGATGCGCGCGATGGTCGATCGCCCAGGCATCCCGCGCCATTCCCGTGCGCGAGGCAAGGCAGGAGACCAGCGCATCGAAGCTCTCTCCACGAAATCCATCGGCGGCAAGCGAGGCAGGATCGGTCACATCGCCGAAGCGCAGGGCCGCGCCGGGCGGAAGGCCCGCGACATTCTCCGCCGACAAGGCTCCGCCAATTCCGGCACGGGGCCGGATGAAGCACACCACCTCATGGCCGCGCGCCACGAGAGCTGCGGCCGTGGCACGCCCGATGGTTCCGGTCGCGCCCAGAACGAGCACGCGCCGGGGCCGTGCAGGCTGCTGGCCAGTTTTGGCGTCGCGGGCATGGGCGAAGGGCATGGGCAAAGGGCATGGAACTCCGATGGTTCGACGGGAAAGCTTGCGCTGCACAGGCCCGGCGCCGGCATCTTCCCGAAACGCTAGCGCCGCTCGCCGGTTTTGGCCAGCCACCGGATGCCCCTGAAGAACGGACAAAATTGCTGACGCGCGGCCTTCCCGCGTGACAGCGCCCGCATCAATCGGTTCATGCGCTGCCTTCGACTGTTCAAGCCTGAAGACGCGAAAGACCCGTGAGAAAATCCTGCCCTCGGCGAAGACCGAAAAGGGGCTCGACCGCCGCTCGATCCTCGATCTCCATGCATCGAGGAACCCACAGACGCGCTCGATTGCGACATCCGGCGCGAAGCCAGGGGGTGCCAGGCCCCGCCAAAGGCACTGGCGGAATCACGCCGAATGCGAGAACAATCCGGCATGATCCCGAGGCGAGGCCTCGAACGGCCCGAGAGGAATGTCCATGACCGTGCAATTCTCGAACTTCATCGCTGGCGAGAGCGTTCGCGCCGCACGGATGCTGCCGAATATCAACCCCTCGAACACCCATGACGTGATCGGCGAGTTTGCAAGCGGCAGCGCCGCTGATGTCAACAACGCGGTTGCCGCCGCGAAAGCCGCCTTTCCATCCTGGTCGCGCAGCAATCCGCAGGAGCGGCATGACATCCTCAAGCGCGCCTCCGACGAGGTGATGGCGCGCAAGGACGAACTGGGGCGCATTCTGAGCCGCGAGGAAGGCAAGACGCTGGCCGAGGGCATTGGCGAGGCCGCCCGGGCCGGGCAGATCCTTGCCTTCTTCGCCGGCGAAGCCCTGCGCCTCCATGGCGAGGTCGTGAACTCCATCCGTCCGGCCGTGGGCATCGAGGTCACGCGGGAGGCTTTGGGTGTCATCGGCATGATCACGCCATGGAATTTCCCGATCGCCATTCCCGCCTGGAAGCTCGCGCCGGCGCTCGCCTATGGCAACACGGTGGTGATCAAGCCGGCGGAACTCGTGCCGCATTCGGCCTGGGCGCTTTGCGACATTCTCCATCGGGCGGGGCTGCCCAAGGGCGTGCTGAACCTTGTCATGGGCAAAGGCTCGGTGGTGGGCCAGGCGATCATCGACCACGGCGATGTTATGGCGATCTCGTTTACGGGCTCGGTCGGTACCGGGCGGCGCATCGCGGCTTCCTGCGTCGCTTCCACGCCGATGAAGAAGGTGCAGCTCGAAATGGGCGGCAAGAATCCGCTTGTCGTGCTCGACGATGCCGATCTCAGGACCGCCGTGGAATGCGCTGCGAATGGCGCGTTCTTCTCCACCGGTCAGCGCTGCACGGCCTCCTCGCGCCTGATCGTGACCGAGGGCATCCACGACCGATTCGTTGCGGCCCTCACCGAGCGGATGCAGGCGCTCGTGGTGGATGATGCGCTCAAGGCCGGCACGCAGATCGGCCCGGTGGTCGACGCGAAACAGCTCAAGGTCGACGAGGGCTACATCGCGCTCGGCCGCTCGGAAGGCGCGAAACTGCATTGGGGTGGCGAGCGGCTGAACCGCGAGAATCCCGGCTTCTATCTCCAGCCCGCGCTCTTCACGGAATGCACGAACCAGATGCGCCTCAGCCGCGAGGAAGTGTTCGGCCCGGTCGCGAGCGTGATCCGCGTGAAGGATTACGAGGAGGCCCTGGCGGTGGCGAACGATACCGAATTCGGTCTCTCTTCCGGCATCTGCACCACCAGCCTGAAACATGCCACGCATTATCGGCGAAACAGCGAGGCGGGCATGGTGATGGTGAACCTGCCGACGGCTGGCGTGGATTATCACGTGCCCTTCGGCG
>JADCCH010000144.1 GCA_020252865.1 Methylobacterium sp. | reverse complement strand
GCTTCGGTCGGCGTCGCGAAACCGAAGCGGATCGAGCCGAGGATGAAGACCGGCATGGCCAGCGCCCAGGCACCGTCCCTCGTCGCCTGCCAGCGCTCGCCCCAGCTCTGCCTGGGATAGGCCTTGAGCGTCTCCTTGCGGGCAGTCCACCACCAGGCGAGGACGAGGCTCACACCCATCAGGATGCCGGGGAACACGCCCGCGAGAAAGAGCTGCGGAATGGAGACGTTCGCCGCGACTCCGAAGATCACGAAGCCGATCGAAGGCGGAATGACCGGCGCGATGATGCCGCCCGAGGCGATCAGCCCGGCCGAGCGCGGCACGTTGTAGCCCGCATCGCGCATCATCGGGATGAGGATCGCGGCCAGCGCCGCCGTATCCGCTGCGGCCGAGCCCGAGAGCGAGGCCATGATGACGGCCGCGATGATCGCGACATAACCGAGCCCGCCATGACGATGACCGATCAGCGCCAGCGCGAAATTCACGATGCGCTTGGAAAGTCCGCCGGCATTCATCAGCTCGCCGGCCAGCATGAAGAAGGGAATCGCGAGCAGGATGAAGCTGTCCGCGCCGTCGAGCATCTTCTGCGCGATCACCTGCGCATCGAAGGCCGGATAGATGCCGATGGCGACCATCCAGCCCATCAGGGCCACGCCACAGACCATCAGCGCGAAGGCGCAGGGCATGCCGAGCGCCATCGCTCCGCAGAGCGAGACGAGGAAGACAAGAACGGTCATTCGAGGCGGCCCTTGATGGAATGGGCGGTGGCCTCGTCACTCATTTCGCCCGCGAAGAGATCGAGCTCGCCGGGGCGCAAACGGCCGGTCAGCGCGCGGACAAGCCGTGCCGCGACCATCAGGCCAATGCCGATGGAGGTGAAAAGCCCGACACCGAACACCCAGAGCATGTTGATGCCGGTGACCGGCGCGATGTTGGTATAGTTCAGCGGCGCCTGCCTCCAGGTGCCCCAGAAGAAAAGCACGCAGCAGCCCAGCACCAGAATGTCGCTCAGGACCATGCAGACCCAGCGCCCGCGCGGGCCAAGCGCCCGCACCAGCGCATCGACGCCCAGATGCGCATGCTCGCGCATCACCACCACCGCGCCGATGAAGGTGAGCCAGACGAAGAAGAACCGGCTCATTTCCTCCGAGAAGGTGAGGCCACTATCCGCGAACCAGCGCAGCATGACATTGCCGAAGACCATCACGACCATGCCGGCCAGCAGCATGACCAGCAACGCCTCCAGCGCCCGGAAAAACATCCGCTCCAGCGCCATCATCCCCCCACCCCCGCAATGAATCCCGGATCGACCGGCCCACCTCGGTCGATATCCTCGCGAGCCCCCAGAATGAGCCGCCGCATCGCAAGCCGCGCGCCCTCGGGGTCGCGTGCTGCGATCCGGTCCGCCACCACACGATGAAGCGGCAGCGAGGCCGCCGCCCCGTCACGATTGCGCACCGAAAGCCGGATCGACACCTTCAGGATCGCCGTGATGAGCGGGGAAAGCGCGGCGAAGAACTGGTTGTGGGCGGCCGCCAGAATACTCGTGTGGAAATCGATATCGGCCACGAAATAGCGGCCCCGCCCATCCACCGCCGCCGCCATGTCGACATAGGCGGCCTCGATGCGCGCGAGGTCCTCGGCTGTGGCGCGGCGCGCCGCAAACTCGCATCCCGCGGGCTCGAAGGTGAGGCGCAGGTCGATCACGTCGCGCAGCAGGTCCTCGTCCACGCCAGCGGCGAAGCGCCAGTCGATCACATCCGGATCGTAGAGGTTCCAGCTCGATTTCGGCTGGACACGCGTGCCGACCCGTGGCCCCGTGGTGAGGAGCCCCTTCGCCACAAGGGTCTTCACAGCTTCGCGCACCACGGTGCGGCTCACGCCTAGCTCCGAGCACAGAGCCGGCTCGATGGGCAGGGTGGTCCCGGGCGGATAGGTTCCGCCCGTGATCCAGCCGGCGATCGCCGCCACGCAATCCGCGTGAATGCTCGTGACTTTTCTCATGCCAATGATCGTATGATACGATCTATGAGCGCGTCAAGCTCGATTTTCGGACATGAAACCGAAGTTCTGAACGGCTCTGGCCGGCAACACGAAAGAATATCATAAATTGCTGAATTCGCTCAGGAAAGGATGCGAACCAGCCAGAGCGCCAGGGTCGGGAACGCAAGAACGAGGCCCAATCGCAGGATATCCGCGGCGAGAAACGGCAGCACGCCACGATAGGTCGCAAGGAGCGGCACGTCCTTCGCAATCTGATGGATCACGAACACATTGAGCCCGATGGGCGGGGCCGTGAGACCGATGCCCACGACGATCAGCACGAGAATGCCGAACCAGATCGCAGCATCATCCGGGAACATGCCGAAATCGAGCCCCTGGATGATGGGGAAGAAAACCGGCAGCGTCAGCAGGATCATCGCGAGCTCGTCCATCACCGCGCCGAGCAGGATGTAGAAGGCGAGCATCGCGATCAGCACGAGATAGGGGGAATAGCCGAGCCCGCCGACCCATTCCCCGGCAACGGTCGGCAGGCGGGACAGCGCGAGGAAGGCTCCGAACACCTCCGCCCCGAGCAGGATGATGAAGATCATCCCGGAGGTCACGGCCGTCTGCCGCAGGGCCTCGCGGATATCGAAGAGCGAGAGGCTGCGCTGCATCAGGCCCGCGGCGAGCATCGCGATCGTGCCGACCGCCGCGCCTTCCGTGGGGGTGAAGACGCCACCATAGATGCCGCCGACCACGATCAGCGCGATGACGAGGGCCGGCACAATGGAGATTTCCGCAAAGGCGAGCGTCAGCGCCACGAGCAGGCCAACCACCACCAGCGTGGTCGGCAGGGCTTCGGTGAGGCCGACATAGAGCACGAGAGCCGCAAACAGCGCGCCGAGCGCGCGCAGCCAGACGGGCCGGCGGGCCGGCGGCAACTCCTCGGGCGCAGGAACAACGGGGGCGAGATCGGGGTTTCGCCGCACCACCAGCGCGATGACGATGCAATAGAACAACGCCGCCATCAACCCGGGTATCAGCGCGGCCTGGAACAGCTTCGCGATGTTCTGCTCGGTGGTGATCGCATAGACCACGAGGATCACCGAGGGCGGGATGAGAATGCCGAGCGTGCCGCCCACCGCAATCGTGCCGGTCGCGAACCCGCCATCATAACGGTAGCGGCGCAGTTCCGGCAGCGCGGCACGCCCGAAGGTCGCGGTCGTCGCGACCGAGGAACCGCAGATCGCCCCAAAAGCCGTGCAGGCGCCGATCACCGCCATGCCGAGGCCGCCGCGAGTCTGCCCAAAGCCGCGCTCGGCTGCCTTGAACAGGGCCCGAGCAATCCCGGCGCGCTCGGCCAGCGCGCCCATGAGAATGAAGAGCGGAATGACCGACAGCGTGTAGTTCGAGAACTGGTGATAGGTATTGGTCTTCATGTAGGCGAGGAACGGCCCCACGCCATTGAGCATCGAATAGCCAACCCCCCCGACCAGGAGCATCGAGAGGCCGACGGGCATGCGCAGCGCCATCAGGGCCAGCATCGCGGCGAAGCCGAAAATCGCGATCTCAAGGCTGGTCACGCACCCCCCCGGAGCAGGCGACTGGCCGAAACCAGCGCGGAGAGAACGAGAAGCATCGAAAGCACCGCACAGAGGAAGATGGCCGGCCAGACGAGCAATTGAAGCTGCATCGTCGTCTCGCGGCTGTTCAGCGCTTCGAGCGCGCCGGTCGTGAGGCCATGCGCCATCAAGGCCGCGACACCGGCATAGACCAGATCCCCAAGGGCATCGAGCGAGGCGCGCCCGCGCGCGGGCAGGCGCGTCGTCAGGCTGTCGACCATGATGTTCCCGCGCTGCACCTGCGTGTAGGGCAGGTAGCAGAAGACCGCGAGCGCCGTCGCCGTTTTCACGAACTCGAAATCACCCTCGATAGGGCTGGAAAAAAACCATCGGCCGAGCACGCTGACCGTGACGAGAAGCGCAACGCCCAGCGCCAGCACGCCCCCGCCGATCGCCACCCAGCCAATGGCGCGATCCAGCACGGGCTGGGCCTGCCAGAGCGTTCCAGGCGAGGTCTGATCATCGGACATGGAAACGCTCGGTCATCAGAACGAAAAGGCGGGTTCAAAGGCAGAAAAGCCCGGCAGGCACAAGGGCTGCCGGGCCATGATCTTAGGCATCCGCAAAGATCATCAGGCCGTTTTCTCGTATTTTGCGATCAGTGATTTCACCTCCGCGATCAGGGCGGCGCCATCGATGTTCTTGGCCTTCATCTGCTCGATCCAGGCCGCGTGAACGGGCTCGGTGGCCTTGATCCACCTGTTCTTTTCCTCTTCGGAGATGACGGTGATGGTGTTGCCGCGGCTGCGGACGACGTTGGAGATGGTCTTGGCCTCGCTGTCCCACATGTTGCCTGCCATGTCGGCAAAAACCATGCCGAGATTCTTGTCGAGGACCGCGCGAAGTTCGGCCGAGAGGCCGTCATACCGCGCGCGGTTCATCGCAAGGAAGAAGGTCGCGGTGTAGAGCGTCGGCGAGCCCGGAATCTCGGTGTGGAAGCGGGTAAGCTCGTGCACTTTCACCGCCGGCACGACCTCCCACGGGATGACCGCGCCATCGATGACCTTCTGCGCCAGGCTCTCGGGCACCTGCGGAACCGGCATGCCGACGGAGGTCGCGCCCAGAGCCTTCAGCGCCTCGCCCGCGAGTCGCGTGGGGTTGCGCAGCTTCAGGCCTTTCAGGTCATCCATGGTGCGGACCTGCCTGTTGGCATGGATCACCCCGGCATCATGCGCCCAGAAGGCGAGAAGCTTCACTTCCCTGGTTTCCTCCATCAGGTGCTTGCCGGTGAATTCGTTGGCGGCGCGTGCATTCACGATGGCGCGGTTCGCGGCGATGAAAGGCAGCTCGAACACTTCCGTCCGCGGGAAGCGACCCGGCGTGTTGCCCGGCAGGGTCCAGATGATGTCGGCCACGCCGTCGCGCGCCTGGTCGAAGAGCTGGGGCGGCGTGCCGCCGAGTTGCATGCTGGGGAAGATGTCGATCTTCAACTGGCCCTGGCTGTCGGCCTCCACCTTCTTCGCCCACGGCGCCAGCAGCTTGCTGTGCGCATTCGAAAGCGGTGGCAGGAAATGGTGCATGCGCAACGTAGTGGCCTGCGCGCGGGCCGAAGTGACGATGGCCGGGCTGGCGATCAGGGTAGCTGCGCCGAGGCCGAAACCGCGTCGAGTAAGCTTCATGGACAATCCTCCCAAGTTCGGCCCTCGTCATGGCTCGCTTTTCGGGGCCGCGTCGCATGAGGTATAGGGCCTGGGAAAGCGATGCGCCAGTCCGTTTGGGGCAAGAACTTGCCTTTTGGCGAATGAACGCTGCGCAAAACTGCAAGATTGCAAAGGTGACTTGATGCGGCTTCATGGCTATTTCCGCTCCTCGGCAGCATTCCGGGTGCGAATCGCGCTCAATCTCAAGGGGTTGAGCACCGAACACGTGTTCCATCACTTGCGCCGCAACGAGCAGAACGCGCCGGAATTCCTCAATCTCAATCCGCAGGGCCTGGTGCCGGCCTTCGAGCTTGATGACGGAACCGTGCTCACGCAGTCGCTGGCCGTCATCGAATGGCTCGACGAGAGCTTCCCCGATCCGCCGCTGCGGCCGGGCAATGCCACGCGCCGGGCCGGCATTCTGGCCTTTGCGCTGGCCATCGCCTGCGACATTCACCCGGTGCAGAACCTGAAGGTGTTGAATCGCTTGCGCAGCCTGGGGCAGGATGATTCGGGCGTCGAGGCTTGGGCCGCCTGGGTCAATCGCGAGGGGCTCGCGGCCTGCGAAACGCTGGCGCGGGCGCAAGCCGGGCCGTTCGTCTTCGGCGATCGGCCGACCCTCGCGGATATCTGCCTCGTGCCGCAACTGGGCAATGCGCGGCGCTTCAAGGTGGATGTGAGCGCCTATCCGCGTCTGCTCGAGGCGGAGGCCGCCGCATTGGCGCTGCCGGCCTTCGCGCGTGCCGCGCCGCAGAACCAGCCGGATTTCGAAGCCTGAGGCGCCCCCTCGAGGCGCGAGACACCAATTGACAAGCCCCGGCGAGGGGAATCTCATGGTTGGATCAGGCGGCGATCGGGGGCCTTCGGCAGAAGGGCGTTGAGCTGCCTCCAACATGAGGGGAGACCATCTCGATGCGTATGAACAGGCGGCTTGCAATGGCGGCCGGCGCGGCATTGTTCGCGACCACGGCAATCGTTTCGATCACTCCGTCCTTTGCACAGACCCCGCGCGACACGGTGGTGATGGCAAAGCAGATCGACGACATCATCTCGCTCGATCCGGCGGAAGTATTTGAATTCTCGGGCTCGGAAGTCACGGGAAACATCTATGACCGGCTCGTGAACTACGACGTGAACGACCCTTCCAGGATCGTCGGTCAGCTCGCGGAAAGCTGGAGCGCCTCGGCCGACGGGATGACCTACACCTTCAAGCTCAGGCCCAACCTGAAGTTCCATTCGGGCAACCCGATCACATCGGCCGATGTGGTCTATTCCTTCCAGCGCGCGGTGACGCTCAACAAGTCGCCGGGCTTCATCATCACGCAGTTCGGCATCAACAAGGACAATGTGCTCGATGTCGTGAAGGCAGTGGACCCGCAGACGGTGACCATCACCGTGAACAAGCCCTATGCGACCTCGTTCTTCCTCAATTGCATGACCTCGGATGTCGCGGGGATCGTCGATTCCAAGCTCGTGCAGGCCAATGTGAAGGACAATGATTTCGGCAACGAGTGGATGAAGCGCAACTCGGCCGGCTCGGGCGCCTATATCCTGCGCGGCTGGCGCGCGAACGAGCAATATGCGCTCGAAGCCAATCCGAACTGGATCGGTGGCGCGCCGAAAACCCGCCGCGTGATCGTGCGGCACGTGCCGGAACTCGCGTCCCAGCGCCTGCTGCTCGAGAAGGGTGATGTGGATTTCGCCCGCAACCTCCTGAAGGACCAGCTGACGCCGGTATCCCAGAACAAGGACCTGAAAATCGATCAGGGCGACAAGGGTTACATTCTCTATCTCGGCCTGAACACCAAGAACCCGAACCTCGCCAAGCCCGAAGTGCGCGAAGCCCTGAAATGGCTGACCGATTACGAAGCCATCGAGCGCAACATCACGCAGGGCACCTACGCCACGCATCAGAGCTTCCTGCCGAAGGGCTTCCTGGGGGCCATCTCCGACAAGCCCTACAGATATGATGTCGCGAAGGCCAAAGCCCTGCTCGAAAAGGCCGGGCTGAAGGATGGCTTCACGGTGACGATGGATGTGCGCAACGCGTCGCCCTTCACCGACATCGCGCAGGCGCTGCAGGCGCAATGGGCGGCGGCCGGCATCAAGCTGGAACTCCTGCCGGGCGAGGGCCGCGCGACGCTGACGAAGTATCGCGCCCGGACGCACGATATCTATATCGGCCAGTGGGGCCCGGATTACCTCGACCCCCACACCAATGCCGAGACCTTCGCCATCAACGAGAGCAATGCGGATGATGCGCGCTCCAAGACGCTGGCGTGGCGCAATGCCTGGGACATCCCCGAGATGACCAAGAAGACGCTGGCCAACGTGCTCGAGCGCGACACCGAGAAGCGCAAGGCGGTCTACGAGGAACTCCAGCGCGAGCACCAGAAGACCTCGCCCTTCGTCATCATCTCGCAGCAGATCGAGGTGACGGCGTCGCGCAAGAACGTCACCGGCTTCCGCATCGGTCCCTCTTCCAGCGGCAACTACTACTGGAACATCGTGAAAGGCTGAGGCCAATCCGGAGCGGCATCCTTGCGATACCGCTCCGTTCTTGCGCATAATTCATGGGGATCACCACGGTATGGCGAGCAAGCAGGCCCTGAGCCTCGCAGGAACGGTCGGGCGTGAACTCTCGACGGTTGCCTTCACGCTTCTTGGCCTGCTCGCGGTCACCTTCTTCATCGCCCGCGTGATGCCGGTGGACCCGGTGCTGGCGGTGGTGGGGGATCGCGCTCCGGCGGATGTCTATGAACGGGCGCGCCTGGAATTGGGCCTCGACAAGCCGCTGATCGTGCAGTTCGGGATATACCTGCAGAAGGTGTTTTCGGGCGATTTCGGCAAATCCGTCCTCACCTCCAACCCGGTGATCGAGGATATCCGCCGCGTCTTTCCGGCAACGCTCGAACTCGCGACGCTTGGCACGCTGATCGGCATCACGCTCGGCATTCCGCTGGGTGTTCTGGCCGCGACGAAGCAGGGCCGCTGGCCCGATCATCTCGCCCGTTTCATCGGGCTCTTCGGCTATTCCGTGCCGATCTTCT
>JADCCH010000143.1 GCA_020252865.1 Methylobacterium sp. | reverse complement strand
GATCTCGAGATGGCCCGAACGGTGCTGCTGAATTCCAAGCTCCGGCGCACGGGAGTATGCGGCGCGGCGGAGACCCTGCTCGTCGATCAGGCTGTGGCCGCGACCCATCTCGCGCCATTGGTGAAGGCGCTTCTCGATGCGGGCTGCGCCGTGCGCGGCGATGAAGTCACGCAAGCCGTCGATCCTCGCGTCACCCCGGCCTCGCAGGAGGATTGGAGCACGGAATACCTCGATCGTATCATCGCCGTGAAGGTGGTGGAGGGGCTCGACGAAGCCATCCGCCATGTCGAGACCTATGGCTCCCATCACACCGATGCGATTATCACGGCGGATGAGGCCGCCGCCCGGCGCTTTCTCTCCGAAGTGGATTCGGCAATCGTGCTGCACAATGCCTCGACGCAATTCGCGGATGGCGGCGAGTTCGGCTTCGGCGCCGAAATCGGCATCGCCACAGGGCGCATGCATGCGCGCGGACCCGTGGGCGTGGAGCAGCTCACCAGCTTCAAATATGTGGTGAAAGGCGAGGGGAGCGTGAGGCCGTAACCGGTGCGGATCTTCCTCCCCCCCACTTCTCCCGGCCTGCGGGTCGGCCTGTTCGGCGGCTCGTTCAACCCGCCGCATGAGGGGCATCGGCTTGTGGCTCAAACGGCGCTGCGGCGTCTCGGGCTCGATCAGGTCTGGTGGGTCGTCACGCCCGGCAATCCTTTGAAATCCAACAGCGAGCTGCCTTCGCAGGCCGATCGTATCGCTCTTGTGCGCGATCTCGTGGGTGCTGACAGACGCATGGTGGTGACCGGCATCGAAGCCCGGATCGGCACGCGCTACACTGAACAGACCATCCGCTTCCTGCGCTCACGCCTGCCGCAGGTGAATTTCGTCTGGCTGATGGGTGCGGATAATCTCGCGGATTTCCACCGCTGGAAGAACTGGGAGAACATTGCCGGCCTTGTGCCCATGGCGATCATCGATCGGCCCGGCTCCACGCTGAAGGCTGCATCGAGCCCCGCCGCAAGGATGCTCGCGCGCTTCCGCATCGACGAGAGCGATGGGCGGATACTGCCCCGCCTCGCAGCCCCGCGATGGCTGTTCCTGCATGGCAAACGCTCGCCGCAATCCTCCACGGTGCTTCGCGAAAAAGCGCAGGCCAGGCACTGAGCGCTCGACCCTCATGAATGCAGGCATGCAAGGTAAGGGAAACTTAAACCACGTCTGTCAGCATGAAGGGTGCGGGTTCAAGGATTGGTCGAATGTTTGCGTCGAGTTTGTCTGTTTCGTCCTTTGCCATCTACGGCCGGCTCACCCCGGAATTCATGGCGGCCAGCACCGCGAAGCTCGCAAAGAGCAAGTCGGTCCAGAGCGAAGTTGAGTATTTCAAGAACAAGGTGGCGCGCCTGCAGGAAGTCGATGACGTCTTCAAGGACGGCCGGCTGATGCGCTTCATCCTGCAATCCTATGATCTCGCCGATCAAATCCAGTATCCGGCCCGCATCAAGCAGATCATGAAGGACGACCCTGAGGCGAGTGGCACCCTGCTGCAGCGCATGACCAATCCGGGCTACCGCGACATCAACGCGGCGATGGATTTCTTCAAATCCGGCCTGACGAAGCTCAAGAGTGCAGCGCTCCAGGCGGATATCATCGCGCGTTACCAGTCGGCCCGCAATGTCGATCAGGTTTCGCAGCTGAGCCCGAACCTCGAAGAGGCCCTCTATTTCGAGCGCATGATCGGCAAGGTGAAGAACGGCTTCGAGATCCTCGGCGATCCGGTCCTGTTCAATGTCGCCAAGACCGCGCTGAACCTGCCCTCTTATGTGAGCGCGTCGAATATCGACCGCCTGAAGGTCATGATCGAGAGCAAGCTCGACATGGGCAAGCTGAATGACAGCAAGTATGTGAAAGGTCTGATCGAGCGATTCCTCGTGCTGAAGGACATCGAGACGCGCCAGTCCGAAGGCGGCGGCCTGATCGACATGTTCGCCTGAGGCAATTCCGGCTTGAATTTCGGTGCCGGGCGGCGCAGGAATTGGATGGACGGATCGTCGTCCGATTGGCCGCAAGCGGAGAACGGAACCCTGACCACGAAGCCTGAAGCCGGGTTGAAACCCGCCCCCGAGCGCCGCGCGGCGCTCCTTTCGCCTGCCGCACTCCTCCAGGCGCTGCACGGCATCATCGATGATGCCAAGGCCGAAGACATCGTGACCCTGGATCTGGCCGGCAAGACCTCGATCGCTGATGCGATGATCGTCGCTTCGGGCCGGTCGGATCGTCATGTCGGCGCGATTGCCGAGCGCATCATGTCTTCGCTCAAGGATATGGGTCAGCCCTCGCCACGCGTCGAAGGCATGCCGGTCTGTGATTGGGTGCTGATCGATGCGGGGGATGTCATCGTCCACCTGTTCCGGCCGGAGGTGCGGGGCTTCTACAATCTCGAGAAGCTCTGGGGCATGGGGCGCCCGCTGGAAGGCGCGTCGGCCGAGGAGGTCGAGAAGCCCGGGCGTGCGCGCAAGGCGATGGCGGAATCCGCCGGCGATGCGCCGAAGGCGCGCCGGGTGCCGGCCCGCAAGCCGGCGTCCCGGACGACCCCGCGTAAGAGCGCCGCGCCTCGCTGAGAAAGCCCGCCGGTGAGGATCGTTCTCGTGGCCATCGGGCGCATGAAGGCCGGGCCCGAGGGGGAACTCGTTGGCCGTTATCTCGAACGCTTCCGTCCGCTGGGGCGCGGGCTCGGGCTGGATGGCATCCGCGTGGTCGAGCCCTCCGAAAGTGCCGCGCGCCGCGGCGAGGATCGCAAGGCGGAAGAGGCTATGGCCATCGCCGCCGCCATTCCCGATGGCTTCGCGCGCGTGGTTTTCGATGAGCGCGGCCAGAGCATCGATAGCGCAACTTTCGCGCGACGCATCGGGGATTGGCGCGCCGAAAATCGCGCCGGGCTGGCTCTTGTCATCGGCGGGGCGGATGGGCTCGCGAGCCCGCTTGTCCAGCAGGCCGATCTTGCCCTGTCCTTCGGGCGGATGACCCTGCCGCATCAGATCGTGCGCGTGCTCGTGGCCGAGCAACTCTACCGGGCCGCGACGATTCTTGCCGGTCACCCCTATCACCGGGCATGATGACAACCTGTCGCGGAGAGGAGCCGGAATGCGCCTGATTCGGCATCGCATCACGCCTGCTTGCGCGCTCCTCCTGGTGCTGCTGCCGATGGCTCATGCGCAGGTGCCCGAGAAACCGGCGGGCGAAAAGCCGCAGGACCCTGACAAG
>JADCCH010000142.1 GCA_020252865.1 Methylobacterium sp. | reverse complement strand
GCCGGCTCGCGCTGATGGTGCCGACCCTGCTCGGCATCCTTCTTCTGTCGTTTGTCATCATCCAGTTCGCGCCAGGCGGGCCTGTCGAGCGCATCATCGCGCAATTGCAGGGGCAGGATGCGAGCGGCGCGAACCGCGTGGGCGGCGGCGGCGGCGATATCGGGGCTGCCGGACAGAGCGCCGGGGCGGGCGATGCGACCTCCAGCTATCGCGGCGCGCAGGGGCTTGATCCGGCCTTCATCAAGGAACTCGAGAAACAATTCGGCTTCGACAAGCCCGCGCATGAGCGCTTCTTCAAGATGGTTTGGGATTACGCCCGCTTCGATTTCGGGCGTTCTTTCTTCCGCGATGCCCGCGTGGTGGATCTCATCCTCGAGAAGATGCCGGTTTCCATCTCCCTCGGCCTCTGGATGACGCTGATCGCCTATGCGATCTCCATCCCGCTCGGCATTCGCAAGGCGGTGAAGGATGGCTCGGCCTTCGATGTCTGGACCAGCGGCGTGATCGTCGTGGCCTATGCGATCCCGGGCTTTCTCTTCGCGGTTCTGCTGGTGGTCCTCTTTGCCGGCGGCTCGTTCTGGCAGATTTTCCCGTTGCGCGGGCTCACGAGTTCGAATTTCGATCAGCTCTCGCTGGGCGGAAAAATCCTCGATTACCTCTGGCACATCACGTTGCCGCTGACGGCGATGATCCTCTCGCAATTCGCGACACTGACGCTGCTCACCAAGAACTCGTTCCTGGATGAAATCCGCAAGCAATATGTGCTTACGGCCCGCATGAAGGGCCTGAGCGAACGGCGCGTGCTCTATGGCCATGTCTTCCGCAACGCGATGCTGATCGTGATCGCCGGTTTCCCCGGCGCCTTCATCCACGCCTTCTTCACCGGTTCTCTGCTGATCGAGACGATCTTCTCGCTCGATGGCCTGGGGCTCCTCTCCTACGAGGCGACTTTGGGACGTGATTATCCGGTGGTCTTTGCGACCCTCTACATCTTCGCGCTGATGGGCCTGGTCATCACGCTGCTGACCGACCTCACCTATACCTATATCGACCCCCGTATCGATTTCGAGGCGCGCGATGTCTGAACTCGCCGCTGATGATCGCGCGCCGCTGGCTCCGCCCGTGCCGGAAACGGGCGGATTGCTGGGCCGTTTCGTGAAGCTCTCGCCGCTCAACCAGCGGCGGCTCAGGAGTTTCCGGGCGAACCGGCGCGGCGCCTGGTCGTTCTGGATCTTCATGGTCCTGTTTGTCCTGAGCCTTTTCGCGGAATTCCTCGCGAATGACCGGCCGATTGTCGCGAATTACAAGGGCGAATGGCTGTTCCCCGTGCTGGTGGATTACCCCGAGGAGAAATTCGGCGGCTTCCTCGCTGTCACGGATTACCGCGACCCCGTGATCGCCGAGGAGATCAACGCCAATGGCTTCATGGTCTTCCCGCCGATTCGCTTCCATCATCGCACCATCAACCGCGACCTGCCGGTGCCGGCGCCGGCGCCGCCGACCTGGATGCTCACATCCGAGCAATGTGCGGCGGCCGCGTCGAAAACCGGCGGCAGGTCCTGTCGGGATATCGAATGGAACTGGCTCGGCACGGATGATCGCGGGCGGGATGTGGTGGCGCGGCTGATCTACGGTTTCCGCATTTCCGTATTGTTCGGCCTCATTCTGGCGGTCTTCGCATCGGTCATCGGCATCGCCGCGGGGGCCGTGCAGGGCTATTTCGGCGGCAAGGTGGATCTCATCTTCCAGCGCTTCATCGAGATCTGGACCTCGATGCCGCTTCTTTACCTGCTGATCATCCTCTCGGCGGTGATCACGCCGAGCTTCTTCATCCTGCTGTTCATCCTGCTGCTTTTCAAATGGACGAGTTTGGTGGGCGTGGTGCGGGCGGAATTCCTGCGCGCGCGGAACTTCGAATATGTGAACGCCGCCCGCGCCCTTGGCCTCGGCGATGGCGCGATCATGATGCGCCATATCCTGCCCAACGCGATGGTCGCGACGCTGACCTACCTGCCTTTCGTGCTGAATTCCTCGATCACGACGCTGACTTCTCTGGACTTTCTCGGTTTCGGCCTGCCACCGGGTTCACCTTCGCTGGGTGAACTTCTCCAGCAGGGCAAATCCAACCTGCAGGCGCCATGGCTGGGCCTCGCGGGCTTCGTCGTGATCGCGGCCATGCTCTCGCTGCTGATCTTCATCGGCGAGGCCGTGCGTGATGCCTTCGACCCGCGGAAGACCTTCGCATGACCCCCCTTCTCGCCGTCTCCGATCTCGCGGTGGCTTTCCGGCAGGGCGGGCAGGAGAACCTTGCCGTGCGCGGTGTTTCCTTCAGCCTTGAGAAGGGCGAGACGCTGGCGTTGGTCGGCGAATCCGGGTCTGGGAAATCGGTCACGGCGCTCTCGGTGCTTGGCCTGCTGAACTATCCCGCCGCGCATCACCCCTCGGGCCGCATCCTTTTCAGCGAGGACGGCAAGCCCACGCGCGACCTCATCAATGCCGGCGATGCGGCCTTGCGCAGCGTGCGCGGCAACGCGATCTCCATGATCTTCCAGGAGCCGATGACCTCGCTCAATCCGCTGCACTCGATCGAGCAGCAGATCGGCGAAATTCTCTCCATTCATCGCGGTCTCTCCGGCGAGGCCGCGCGGGCACGCGTGCTGGATCTGCTGAACAAGGTGGGCATTCGCGAGCCAGAAAAGCGGCTCGGCGCCTATCCGCACCAGCTCTCCGGCGGGCAGCGACAGCGTGTGATGATTGCCATGGCGCTGGCGAACGAACCCGCACTCCTCATTGCGGATGAGCCCACCACGGCGCTGGACGTGACCGTGCAGGCGCAGATCCTCGCTTTGCTGAAGGATCTCCAGCGCCAAACCGGCATGGCCATGCTCTTCATCACGCATGATCTCGGCATCGTGCGCCGGCTCGCGCATCGCGTGGCGGTGATGAAGAAGGGCGAGATCGTCGAGCAGGGAAAAGTGGCGGATGTCTTCGCCAAACCGCAGCATGCCTATACGAAGGCGCTCCTCGCCGCCGAACCCAAGGGCGAGCCGCCCGTGCCGCACCCGGATGCGCCGGTGGTCGCGGAAGTCACGGATGTGAAGGTGCATTTCCCCATCCGCACCGGCTTTTTCCGGAAAGTCACCGGCCATGTGAAGGCGGTGGATGGCGTCTCGCTGCGCATCCGCAAGGGCGAGACGCTGGGTGTCGTCGGCGAGTCCGGTTCGGGCAAGACCACGCTCGGCCTCGCGATCCTCCGGATGATCCGTTCGCAAGGGCGCATCGCCGTGCTGGGCCGCGATGTGCAGGGCCTTGGCTTTGCCGAGATGCGCCCGATGCGCAAGGCGATGCAGATCGTCTTCCAGGATCCCTATGGATCGCTCTCGCCGCGCATGTCGGTGGCGGATATCGTCGCAGAGGGGCTCTACATCCAGGAACCCCACCTGAAGGAGGCCGCCGCCCGCGAGCGCGTGGCCCTCGCGCTGGTCGATGTCGGGCTCGATCCTGCCGCGATGGATCGCTACCCGCATGAATTCTCCGGCGGCCAGCGCCAGCGCATCGCCATCGCCCGCGCCATGGCGCTCGATCCGGAATTCGTGGTGCTGGATGAGCCGACTTCCGCGCTGGACATGAGCGTCCAGGCCCAGATCGTCGATCTCCTGCGCGATCTTCAGGCCAAGCGCGGGCTCGCCTATCTCTTCATCAGCCATGATCTGAAGGTCGTGCGTGCGCTCGCGAGCCATGTGCTGGTGATGCGTAATGGCGTGATCGTGGAGGAGGGGCCGGCGCGCGATCTCTTTGCGGCACCGAAGGACGAGTATACCCGCGCGCTTTTCCACGCGGCCTTCCAGATCGATCATCCGGCGTAAAACCGCGCCATCGCGTTGAGGCCTTGTTCACCGCGAGGTCAAGTCGTCGCCGCCTTCAACACATCCTTTGTGCTTCGCCATCAGGCTGCGCCTTCGCATGGTTCAGGAAGGCGTTGTTCATGTCGTTTCGCATGATCTTGATGGTGGCGGGCTTGGCGATCGGCGGTGCCAACCTCGCCCATACGATTGCCAAGCGGCAGAGCGAGCCGGCCGCACCGGAGCCGGTGAAGGTCGCTTCCGCCAGCATGGCTACGCCTGCCGCCCGCGTGGTGGCGCTGCAGGCCGATCGTCGCGGCCATTTCGCGGCCGATCTGTGGGTCAACAACCAGTTCGTGAAGACGCTGGTCGATACGGGTGCCTCGGTGGTCGCCTTCTCGCATGAGGATGCGCGGAAG
>JADCCH010000141.1 GCA_020252865.1 Methylobacterium sp. | reverse complement strand
GATCTCGAACGCCACCGGCTCATGGTTCCTGACCTTCCCCATCGTGTTCATCGTCGTGGGCCTGCTGGGCCTGCTGATGCAGCGCTTCATCTTCTCGAAGATGGAGGGCGAGGAGTTGCGCCAGACCCTTGTGAGCATCGGCATTTCCATCGTGCTGGCCGATCTCATGCTCTGGTTCTGGGGCGGACAATCCTATTCGATCCTCGCGCCGGACTTCCTGCAGGGGCCGATGGAATTGCCGATCATCAACTCCATCAATGCCAATACGGGTGCCACGAACTGGCTGCGCTACCCGGCGGTGCGCGTCTGGATCCTGATCGCGGCGATCGTGATCGGAGTCGCGATGTGGCTGGTGCTGAACCGGACCGCCCTCGGCATGCTGATCCGCGCGGGCGTCGACGATCGCGAGATGCTTGCCGCCTCCGGCGTGCGCATCCAGCTCGTCTTTCTTGTGGTGTTTGGCTTCGGTGCGGGCCTTGCCGGCATGGCCGGCATCATCGGCGGCACCTTCCAGTCGCTCTCGCCGGGTGAGGATACACGCTTCTTGCTCGCGAGCCTCGTGGTGGTGATCGTCGGCGGCATGGGCTCCATCGTGGGAGCGGCCATCGGCGCGATCATCATCGGCGTGACCGAGCAGATGGGCTTTGTCTATGCGCCGACCTATTCCGTGGTCTTCACCTTCCTGATCATGGCGGCGGTGCTGGCCTTCCGCCCGCAGGGCCTTCTCGGTTCGAGGCGCTGATCCATGGCCATGACCGAACATGCTCCCCGCTTCGTGAACCGTGCCGAGCAGAAACTCTGGTTCGAGCGCATTCCCGCGCCCTGGTGGGCGCTGGCGGTCGTGCTTGTTTTCCTGCCGGTGGTCGCGAACAGTTTCTGGCTCTTCCAGGTGATGGGCTGGACCTTCATCCTCGGGATGATCGGGCTCAGCCTCATGTTCCTCGCCGGCTATGGCGGCATGGTGAGCCTGCTGCAGATGACCATTGCCGGGGTGGCCGGCTACATGGTCGCGATCCTCGGCTCCTCCGGCACGGTCACGGTCAGCCTCGGGCTGGCATGGTGGATCGTGATCCCCGCCGCCTTCCTGATCGCGGCCCTGTTCGCCACGGTCGCCGGCGCGCTCGCCGTGCGCACGGAGGGCATCTACACCATCATGATCACGCTGGCGATCGCGGCGGCCTTCTTCTATTTCACGCGGCAGAACTACACGATCTTCAACGGCTATTCCGGCTTCAACCTCGTGCTGCCGCCGCCGCTTTTCGGGGTGAACTGGCGCGATCCCCTGCCGTTCTACTATCTCAGCCTCGCGCTGGCCGCGCTCTCCTATGGCGCGGTGGTCTATATCTCGCGCTCGCCCTTCGGGCTGGCCTTGCAGGGCGTGCGCGACAATCCCCGCCGCATGGCGGCACTCGGCTTCAATGTCACGGCGCATCGCGTCGCGGCCTATGCTCTGGCGAGCGTGTTCGCCTCGGCCGGTGGCATTTTGCTCGTCTGGCAGAATGCGCAGATCGCGCCCGGCACCATCGGCATTTCGGCCGCGATCGACGTTCTGGTGGTGGCGGTGGTCGGCGGCATGCGGCGCCCGCTGGGGCCGTTCATCGGTGCCTTCATCTATGTGCTGCTGCAGGTCTTCTCGCCGGATATCCTCGGGTTTTTCGGCTTCTCGGCCGAGCGCTTCAAGCTGATCATCGGCCTTGCCTTCCTCGCGGTCGTCCTGTTCTCGCCCGATGGCGTGCTGGGCCTGTGGGATCGCTGGCGCGCGCGCCGGCAGCGGCGCGAGGCCGATGGCGCGGGAGGCGCGGCATGAACGCGCCGGTGAACCCGCCGCGCCCCGTTTCGCTGGGGCAGACCCATGTCAGCGCCGGCAACGCGCTGGAACTGCGCGGCATCTCCAAGATGTTCGGTGCGCTGGCCGCGATTTCCGATGTGACGCTCTCCGTGCGGCCGGGGGAGAGGCGCGCGGTTCTCGGCTCGAACGGCGCGGGCAAGACCACGCTCTTCAACTGCATCACCGGCGATTTTCTGCCGACCACCGGGCTGATCCGCTTCTTTGGCGAGGACGTCACCACCTTTCCCCCGCATGAGCGTATCCGTCGCGGATTGCGGCGCACCTACCAGATCTCCTCGCTCTTTGCAGGGCTCTCGGTGATCGACAACGTCTATCTCGCCTGCCGGGGTGTTTCGCGCAACCGCTTCTCGCTGATCCGCCCGCGCCGGGATGACTCGCTCGTTCATGCGGCGGAAACGCTGGTGGAGGCGGTGCATCTTTCGGCCGAGAAGAACCGCCTCGTGGGCGAACTGGCCTATGGTCAGCAGCGTCAGCTCGAGATCGCTCTCGCGTTGTCGGGTGCGCCGCGCTTCATCCTGTTCGACGAGCCGGCTGCGGGGCTTTCCCCGACCGAGCGTCGCGACCTCGTCTCGATCCTCACGACCCTGCCGAGCCATATCGGCTACATCATCATCGAGCACGACATGGATGTCGCCCTGCGTGTCGTCGAGAGCGTGACGATGATGCACAATGGCCGCATCTTCAAGGAAGGCCGCCCGCAGGAGATCGAGGACGATCCCGAGGTGCAGGAACTTTATCTGGGAGGCGGCCATGATTGAACGCGGCTCGCGCGGAGCCGGCGCGCCCGTCCTCCAGTTGCAGGGCGTGAACGTGTTCTACGGTCGCTCGCATGCCGTGCAGGGCGTGGATCTCGCCCTGCATTCCGGGGTGCTCGCGGTCGTCGGCCGCAACGGCATGGGCAAGACCACGATGTGCAAGGCCATCATGGGCCTTGTGCCGGTGTCCTCCGGCTCCATCCGCTTCATGGGCGAGGAACTGGTGGGCCGCAAGCCGGCCGAGATCGCGCGGATGGGCATCGGCTATGTGCCGCAGGGGCGGCGGCTCTGGCGCTCGCTGACGGTCGACGAACATCTCCGCCTGATGTCGCGCGGGAAGGGCGCCTGGACGCCCGAGCGCATCTATGACGTTTTCCCGCGCCTTGCCGAACGGCGGCGGAACGGTGGAGGCCAGCTTTCGGGCGGCGAGCAGCAGATGCTGGCTATCAGCCGCGCGCTGCTGATGAACCCGCGCCTGCTCATCATGGACGAGCCGACCGAGGGCCTCGCCCCGGTGATCGTGGCCCATGTCGAGGAAACGCTGGTGCGTCTTGCGGCGGAGGGCGATGTCTCGATCCTCGTGATCGAGCAGAATATCGGCGTCGCGACCGAGATGTCCGACACCATTGCCATCATGGTCAATGGGCGCATCCACCGGGTGATCGCATCGTCGGTGATCGCGGCGGATCGCGATCTCCAGCAGCGGCTGCTGGGCGTTGGTCGCCACAGCGAGGACGAAACCGAAACGCCGGCAGGCGGGCAGCCGACCGGGGAGGCGCGCCCCGTGCCTGCCGCGCCGCAAGGGCCGATCCGCGTCTACATCGCCAACCCGACCTCGCCCACGCGCTGGTCGCAGGATGTTCCGGCGGCGCGGATCGAGGCGCAGGCCCGCACGATCTCGCGGCCGATTCTCGCCACCATCGATGGCCGGCGCGTGGGCGATGTCTCGCCGCTCGCGGCGCGTGCGCCGCAGGAGCCGCATGTTATCATCGCCGGCACGCTCGACACCAAGGGCGAGGAGCTGCGCTACCTGCGCGACATCATCAAGGCGGCGGGGCTGCGCACAAGGCTCGTCGATCTTTCCACCAATGGCCGCAACCAGGGGGCCGATGTCTCGGCGCAGGAGGTGGCGCTCGCGCTGCCGACCGGTTCGGCGGGCATCGCCTCGGGGGATCGCGGCAAGGCCGTCGCGGCGATGACGGACGCGTTCCGCGCCTGGATGGCGCGCCAGCAGGGGGTGATCGGCATCATCTCGGCGGGCGGCTCCGGCGGCACGGCGATCGCCACCGCCGGCATGCAGACCCTGCCGGTGGGCGTGCCCAAGCTGATGGTCTCGACCATGGCATCCGGCAATGTTGCGCCCTATATCGGCCCGACCGACATTACCATGATGCCTTCGGTGACCGATGTTCAGGGGCTGAACCGTGTCTCGCGCGCCGTTCTCGGCAATGCGGCGCAGGCCATGGCGGCGATGGCGCGTTCTTTCCACGAGCAGCAGCACGGCCCCGCAATACGCCGCGCGGCACCGGACAAACCCCTCGTCGGCCTCACGATGTTCGGCGTCACCACCCCTTGCGTGCAGCAGGTGACGCGCCTCATCGAAAAGGAATGGGAGCCGCTGGTGTTCCATGCGACCGGCGTTGGCGGCCGCTCGATGGAAAAGCTCATCGATTCCGGGCTTGTGCCGGGTGTGATCGATGTCTCCACCACCGAAATCTGCGACATGATGTTGGGCGGCATGCTGCCCGCCACCGAGGATCGCTTCGGCGCGATCATCCGCACGAAAATCCCCTATATCGGCTCGGTCGGCGCGCTCGACATGGTGACTTTCGCAGCGCCCGAAACCGTGCCCGCGCATTATCGCCAGCGGCTCTTCTATCCCCATAACCCACAGATCACGCTGATGCGGACCACCGCAGACGAGAACCGCCGCATGGGCCGCTGGATCGGTGAGCGCCTGAACCAGATGGAAGGCCCGGTGCGCTTCCTCCTCCCCGAGGGCGGCGTTTCCGCGCTCGATGCGCCGGGCCAGCCGTTCTGGGATCCGGCGGCCGACGCCGCGCTCTTCGATGCGCTCGCCGAAACGGTGCGTGTCACCGCCACGCGGCAGCTCATCCGCCTTCCGCTTCACATCAACGACCCCGCCTTCGCGGCGGCCCTCGCGCAGCATTTCCGCGCGCTGCATCAGGGCCGCTTCAAGGGCGCGACCGGCAGGACCTGAGACATGCCCCGCTTTTCCCGAACCGAACTGCTCGCCCGCTACCGCGCGATGATCGCGCGCGGCGAGCCGATCATCGGCGGCGGGGCCGGCACGGGCCTTTCCGCGAAATGCGAGGAAGCGGGCGGGATCGATCTCATCGTCATCTATAATTCCGGGCGTTTCCGCATGGCCGGGCGCGGCTCGCTCTCGGGCCTGATGCCCTATGGCGATGCCAATGCCATCGTGATGGATATGGCGAGGGAGGTGCTGCCGGTGGTGCAGAACACCCCGGTCATTGCCGGCGTCTGCGGCACGGACCCCTTCCGCGACATGGATGTTTTCCTCGACGAGGTGCAGCGCATTGGTTTCTCCGGCGTGCAGAATTTCCCGACTGTCGGGCTGATTGACGGTGTGTTCCGGCAGAATCTCGAGGAAACCGGCATGGGCTTCAGCCTCGAGGTCGAGATGATCCGCCTTGCCGCGCAGAAGGGCCTTCTCACCACGCCCTACGTCTTCTGCGAGGCCGATGCCGTGGCCATGGCGAAGGCGGGCGCGGATATCATCGTCTGCCATCTCGGGCTTACGACCGGCGGATCGATTGGCGCGGAAACCGCGCTCAAGCTCGAGGATTGCCCGGCCATCGTCGATGCCTGGGCGGCGGCGGCTCTCGCGGTCAGGCCGGATGCCATCATCCTGGCGCATGGCGGGCCGGTGGCCGAGCCGGAGGATGCCGATTTCATCATGAAGAAGACCCGCCATTGCCACGGCTTCTACGGCGCCTCCTCGATGGAGCGCCTGCCAGTGGAAGTGGCGATCCGCGAACAGACCAGGGCTTTCAAGACAATCAGCCGCATGGGCGGCACGCCTCGAACGGCGTGAACCGGGCAGGCTGAGGGGAGAAACGTGACATGACCGGGCAATTGATCGGAACGCTCATTCTCTGGCTCATCGTGGCGGTGATCGTGATCGCGATCCTCGTCTACCTGGTGAACTGGCTCTATCGCCGCTCCTCGAAGGAGGTGTCGTTCGTCCGAACCGGCCTCTTCGGCGAGAAGGTGGTGATCAATGGTGGCGCCTTCGTGCTGCCGATCATCCACGATGTCACGCCTGTGAACATGAATGTCCTGCGCATGGCGGTGACCCGCGCCAACCAGGATGCGCTGATCACGCGGGACAGGATGCGCGTCGATATCGATGCGGAATTCTATGTCCGCGTCCGGCCCGACAAGCCCTCGGTTTCCATCGCCGCGGCGACCCTCGGCCGGCGCACGCTGCAGCCCGACCAGCTCAATGCCCTGCTCGCAGGCAAGTTCATCTCGGCCCTGCGTTCCGTGGCCTCGGAAATGTCGATGGAGGAGATGCACGAGCAGCGCGGGCTCTATGTGCAGCGCGTGCGCGATGCCGCCGTCGACATGATGGAGCAGAACGGCCTCGTACTGGAATCGGTCGCGATCACCGATCTCGACCAGACCGACCTGCAATATTTCAACCCGTCCAACCGCTTCGATGCCGAGGGCCTGACGAGGATCATCGGGGAGATCGAGGAAAAGCGGAAGCTGCGCAACGATATCGAGCAGGAATCGATGATCAGGATTCGCGCCCGCAATCTCGAGGCCGAGCGGCAGGCGCTGGATATCGAGCGCGAGAGCGAGACCGCGCGCCTGGAACAGCAGCGCGAGATCGAGATCCGCCGCGCCATGCAGCGCGCCGAGGTAGCCCGCGAGCGTGCCGCCCGCGATACCGAGGCCGAGCAGGCGCAGATCCTCTCCCGCGAGGAAATCGAGAAAGCGAAGATCGCCAATGATCGCGCCATCAGCGAGGCGCGCATCGCCTCCGAGCGCGAGGTGCGCCAGCGCGAGATCGAGCGCACCAAGGCGGTTGAGGCGGCGGAAATCGCGGCGCGCGAGGAGATCGAGAAGGCCCGCATCTCCAACGAGAAGACCATCCAGGCCGCGCGCATCGCCTCCGATCTCGAGACGCGCCAGAAGGAAATCGAACGGACCCGCACGCTCGAAGCCGCGGAGATCGCCGCGCGTGAATCCACCGAAAAGGCGCGGATCACGCAGGAAGCGCTCGTCCATGCCGAGCGCATCGGGCGCGAGCAGGAGATCCGCAACCTCGAGATCGCGCGCAACCAGGCTTTGGACGAGGCCGAGATCGCCGCGCGCGAGGCCGTGGAAAAGGCCCGCATCGCGCAGGAAAACGCGGTGACCGCCGAGCGGATCAGCTTCGAGGAAGGGCGCCGCAAGCTCGAGATCGAGCGGAACAAGGTCGTGGAAACGGCGGAAATCTCTGCCCGTGAAGCCACCGAAGCCGCGCGCATTGCGCAGGAAAAGGCGATCGCCGCCGAGCGCATCGCCTCCGAACTCGCGACGCGCCGGCTCGAAATCCGCCGGACCGAGGAACTCGAGGCCGCGGAAATCCAGCGCCGCGATGCCGTGGAGCGCCAGCGGATCGCCGCCGAACTCAAGATCGAGGAGGAGCGCATCGCCTCCAGCAAGACGCGGGAGATCCTGCAGATCGAGCAGAAGCGCGTGGTGGAACTCGCGGAGGAGGATCGCGCCATCATCGTCGCTGCCAAGAAGGCGGAGCGCACCGATGCCGACAAGGCCCTGCGGCAGGCGGAGATCGTCGCGAAGCAGGAGGTGGAGCGCACGGATGTTGCCCGCGAGCAGGCGCTGGAAGCCGCCCGCCTTGAGCGCAAGCGTGTGATCGAGCAGCTCGAGATCGCGCGCCTGCAGGCGCTGCAGGAAGCGCAGATCGCCTCGAACGAAGAGGTGGAACGCGCGCGCATCGCTTCCGATCGTGGCCTCGATGAAGCCCGCGTCGGACGCCAGCGCGATCTGCGCAAGCTCGAGATCGAGCGCGAGCGCGATGTCGAGAATGCGGCGATGGAAAAGGCCATCACGCTCTACACCAAGTCGCTCGAAGAGAGCGCGGCCGCAGCCCAGGCGGAGATCGCCAGGGCCAAGGCCGTGGAAGCCGCCGAAATGGTCAAGACCGTTCAGGAGAGCGAGACCGCGAAGCGTCGCAGGACCGTGGAAGTGATCATGGCCGAGAAGGCGGCCGAGGAAACCCGCATCGCCGCCGAGGCCGAGAAGGTGCGCCGCGCCGTGGAAGCCGAAGCGCAGCGCCTGCTC
>JADCCH010000140.1 GCA_020252865.1 Methylobacterium sp. | reverse complement strand
TGATTGCCGGGCCGCGGCGCTTCGCGGTTCTGAACGCGACCCAGAGCGGACGTCGCCATCGATGATCGTCGGTATGCGCCCGTTGGGGTTGAGCGCCAGATATCCAGGATCATTCAAGCCGCCGAATCGGCTTCCAAGATCCCGCCTTTTGAAGGCTTTGCCGAGTTCCGCGACGCCCACCGGGCAACAGCGCCTGCGCCACTGCGAGATCGCAGAGCGATTCGCGCAACAACTGGATCCGGCCGCTCTCAACGCGGATCGCAATTGATCCGGCCCATGGGGCTGGAGCGATCGATCTGAACCAATCAGATCGATCGCTCTATGCTTTTGTGATTGATCGCATTTTCTTCGACCAACCGGTATCCACTTGATCGGAAAATGCTCCAAGAGTCGGGCTCCAGGCTTCGCGAAGCTTCTCCAAGGCCGCCCTCAGGCGGCCCTCTCCCATTCAGTCGCTGTCATGGACTTCATCTGCGTGATCGAGGCCGTCGAGCTAAGCGACAGCCTGCGCTGCCTTAAACGCAGCGGAGAAGATCGCAATCCTTTCGCCCTTCAGGACGGTCGCCCCCCGCCATGGGGTGAAAAGGCGAGCGAGAAAACCGTCCCTCCACCCTCGCGATCGGCAATACCGAGCGTGGTGCCATGGGCCTCGGCGATGCGCTGGACGATGGCGAGCCCGAGACCGGTGCCACCGAGATCGGAGGGGCTGGCGCGCCAGAAGCGCTTGATCACCAGGGGTTTCTGTTCATCGGGAATGCCCGGTCCCCGGTCGAGCACGGCCACATGTCCCGGTCCCGACACCTGCACGAGCACCTCGGTGTTTTCCGGCGTGAATCGCAATGCGTTCTCGATCAGGTTGCGCAGGGCATGCGCGATGGCATCGGGGTCGCCGCACACGATCGTGCCCGGCCGGGCCTCGAAGGCCAGGATGCGCCCCTCGCGGATCGCCAGAGGTGCCATGGCGGCAACAACGCCCTCAGCCACGATTGACAGATCGCATTGGCGGGCGGGGTCCACGACCAGCGTATCGGCCTGCGCAGCGGAAAGCAGCTGGTTCACGAGGCGGCGCAGGGCCGCGATGTCGGACCGGACAGCTTCGAGTTCCCCACCTTTCGGCAATGTCTCGATGCGCGCGGAGAGCACCGCGAGCGGGGTGCGCAAGGCATGCGCGGCCTCGGCGGTGAAGGCGCGCTCGGCTTCCAGCGCCTCTCCCAGCCTTCGCAGGGCATCATTGATGGCCTCGACAAGGATCAGCACCTCGGTCGGCAGCCCGCGCGTGGGCAATGCGGCGATGCCATGCCCCGGGCCAGCCTTTCGCGCGGCATCGGCCGCGACGACCAGCGAGCGCAGGGATTGCCGCACGGTGACCGCGTTCACGATCATCAGGCAGATCGCGAAAGGCAGCAGGGATACGATGACATGCACGAAAAGCTCGTCGAAATAGACGAAAAGCAGCAGGTTCGACGGGTCGCCTGCCGCTGCAAAGGCAATCCGGACCGTTTCGCCCCCGACACGCATGCGGCGCGACCCGACCAGCACGGAACGGCCATTCACGTCAACATCGCTCCACCAGGCATCCGGACCGTGGGGCACGCTCCAGCGCTCGGCCGGCACCAGCATGGTATTGGCTTCGCCCAGCACGCGCCCTGCCCCATCCACGATGCGGAAGGCATAGGCCTCCGGGTAGAACATGAAGGTCTGCATCAGCCGGCTTGAGGGGGCGAAGACCAGCGAGCCATCCGGCCCGGCCCTCAGCGCTTCGGCGAGGCGGTCGATCTGGTGGCTGACCTTTTCGCGGCGCAGGCCCTCGGG
The DNA here is from genome assembly GCA_020252865.1 of Methylobacterium sp. Classification (GTDB taxonomy): domain Bacteria; phylum Pseudomonadota; class Alphaproteobacteria; order Rhizobiales; family Beijerinckiaceae; genus Rhabdaerophilum. Next base: position 3,478 of record JADCCH010000140.1, on the reverse strand, counting down.
GTCGGAGCCGTAATAGGCTGTGACGAAGACGATGTTCAGCAGGGTGAGCAACCCGCCAACCAGCAGCAGGCGACGGATAAGCGTGGTGACCAGCGACCGGCTCATGCCCGACCCGACTCTGTGATGAGATAGCCGATGCCACGGATGGTGTGGATCTCCACATTCGCGCCCGCTTCCGCGAGCTGCCGCCGGAGGCGCGAAACGGACGCCTCCAGCGCATTCGGGCCAGGCGTCTCGTTCAGCGTGTAGATCGCATCCTCGATCACCGGGCGCGGCACGGATTGCCCGAGCTTTCGCAACAGCACCTCCAGCACGTCGATCTCGCGGCGCGCGAGGCTCACGGGCCGCCCGGCGGCGGTGACGCTGCGCGAGGAGGTGTCGAAGGCGAGATTGCCGAGCTGCAGTTTCCGCCCCAGCAGCCCGCCAGGCCGCCTCAGAAGCGCCCGACAGCGTGCGGCGATCTCCGCCGGGGCCGCAGGCTTCACGATGTAATCATCCGCGCCACGGTCGAGCCCGTCGATCCGGTCATTCAGGCCGCCGCGGGCGGTGACGACCAGCACGGGAATGGCGCTGCCTTCGTTCCGCAGGCCATGCAGCAGGTCAAGCCCGTCGCCATCGGGCAGGCCGAGATCGAGCACGATCACATCCGGTGGAGATACCGAGAGGATGGCGCGCGCCGATTCCAAATTCGGCGCATGGTCCACCGTGAAACCTTCCGTCTCCAGAGCTTCGCGAGTGAGCTGGGCCAGCGGCGGCACATCCTCGATCAGCAGCAGTTTCATCCATCAGGTTCCCGTCAGGCTTGGCCCCTATAGCTCGTCGCTCAAGCCCGGGAGGTCAAGTCGATGCCGCAGCTTCTCGCCACCATCCGCAACCAGATCCCGCTCACGCGCTACGCCTACAGGGGCGAGGAAGCGCCGTGCAACCTCTGCGGTTCGCATCACAAGCTCACGATCAGCCACACCGATCGACGGCTGAAGACGCTGAAAACGGTCGCGTGCGAGCAATGCGGCTTGATCCGCACGGATCCGATGCCGACGGATGCGGAACTCGACGCCTATTATGCCGGAGAATATCGCCTCGATTACCAGTTCGCCTTCTCGAAGAAGCCGCCGCGCTTTCATATCACCCGCAGCCAGCGCGACGCCGAGGCACGCCTCGCAATGCTGGAACCGGTGCTTTCAAGCCCGAAGCGCGTGCTCGATTTTGGCTCCGGCTCTGGCGAGTTCCTCATGGCTGCGGCGAAGGCCGGCCATGCGGTCGAGGGCATCGAGCCGGGCGAGACCTTCGCGGCCTTTTCGCGCGAGGCCTATGGTGTGAAGGTCGAGAGTCGGGTGTGGCAGCAGGTGGAATTTACGCCGGGCAGCTTCGATGTCATCACCTCGAACCATGTTCTCGAGCACCTGCGCGAGCCGGTGAGCGCACTGAAGCGCATGGCCGAATGGCTGGCCGAGGATGGCGTGCTGTTCGTTTCCGTGCCGAATGCGCTGGGAAAAAGGCGGCACAGCTTCCAGCATTTCCATTTCGCGCATGTCTACAATTTCACGCCACAGGCGCTGGTCTGGGCCGGACTGGTCGCGGGGCTGGAGCCCGATCCGCGCTTCGTGAATACCGGCACCACGATGGTCTTCCGCAAGCGCAAGGGGGGCGCTGCCGTGCCCGCCTGGGGCGAAGGACAGGGGCGTTGGGTCGCCTCGCATTTCGAGCCCTCCTCACCTCTGCGGTTTCTGATCTCCGGGCGCTGGGTGCTCGATGCCCTGCGACGCTTCCGGAAAGTGGCAGGCGACAGCTTCGTGCGCGCCTGAAGGGTTGCGACAGCAATCCTGCGCCCTCCGCGACATGGTTTGCAGCGGCACACGGAACGTGCTAACGAATTCCAATCGAGTTTTGGCCGAATGAATTTGCCCCTGCGGAACCGCGTTCCGCCCTGGCCGACGACCTCTTCCTTCTCATCGATCCAGGCCGTGCCTGCCGGTGCTGATCCAGCTCCGAAAGCGCGGTTGTTTTTCTCGTTTTTACAAAGGTAGATCCCATGCATAGCGGAACCGTGAAGTGGTTCAATTCCCAAAAGGGCTTCGGCTTCATTCAGCCGAACAATGGCGGGACGGATGTTTTCGTTCACATCAGCGCCGTCGAGCGCGCGGGCCTCAACGGCCTGAACGAAGGCCAGAAGTTGATCTTTGACATCGTGGCCGATCGCCGGACCGGCAAATCGGCGGCCGATCGCCTGCAACTCGCGGATTGATGATCCGCACTGGCCCCACTTTCGGGGCCGATTGGCGGCGCGGGCCGGAACCGGCCTTGCGCCTTCCTCTTTCTCTTTTCCGGAGGCTGACCCTTGCAGGTCCTGGTTCGTGACAACAACGTCGAGCAGGCGCTTCGCGTGCTCAAGAAGAAGATGCAGCGCGAAGGCGTGTTTCGCGAAATGAAGCAGCGCAAGGCCTATGAAAAGCCTTCCGAGAAGAAGAATCGCGAGAAGGGCGAAGCGATTCGCCGCGCCCGCAAGGCCCAGCGCAAGCAGATGCAGCGCGATGGCCTTCTGCCCGCCCCCAAGGCGAAGCCCCGCCCCACCGGTGGCCGTGGCCGCCCGGCGGTTGCCGCCGCTCCGGCCGCGCGCTGAATTCGAAATCCGGATCGGGCCTGTGCGCCCGGTCCCGCCTGCTCCTGTTTCGCTTGACATTGCACTGCAACAAGCGCAGGATTTTTCCAGAACGTCAGCGCGTCATTCGCGCTTGAGCGAAGCAGCGTGACAGCGCCCGCCCTTCTGGGTGAACCGGCGCCGGGCTTCCCCCTTCAATCGTTCCCCTCTGGGCTCCCCCTCACGCGGGTCGCTTCTTTTCAGCCTGTTCGCGATTATCGCGTCCGGGCCATTGCGGCTTGCCAGCCGCTGACCCTGAAAGTTAATTCCTTGGCTACCTTCAAAGATTTCGCCCTTCTCGCGCCGCTGAACCGTGCGCTCGAGGCTGAGGGCTACACCACCCCCACCCCTATCCAGCTACAGGCGATTCCGCATGCGCTGGCGGGCAAGGACCTGCTCGGCATCGCGCAGACCGGCACGGGCAAGACCTGCGCCTTCGCGCTGCCCATCCTCCAGCGGCTGGGCAAGAGCGGCACGACCCGCAAGCCGAAGAGCTGCCGCGCGCTGATCCTCTCGCCGACGCGTGAACTCGCAAGCCAGATCGCGGCGAGCTTCCGCGCCTATGGCCAGTTCATGCATCTCTCGATTGATGTCGTGTTCGGCGGCGTGCCGATCGGCAAGCAGACGAAGCGCCTCGCAACCGGTGCCGACATTCTCGTGGCCACGCCCGGTCGCCTGCTCGATCTCGTCAACCAGAAGGCCCTGCGCCTCTCGGATATCGAGATTCTCGTGCTCGACGAGGCCGACCAGATGCTCGATCTCGGCTTCATCGTGCCGCTGCGCCGCATCCAGGCGATGCTGCCGAAGCCGCGCCAGAGCCTTTTCTTCTCGGCCACCATG
>JADCCH010000014.1 GCA_020252865.1 Methylobacterium sp. | reverse complement strand
GCAGATCTGGTTCATCATCTTGGTGAGCTGACCGGCACCCGAGGGGCCGAGCAGGCGGCAGGCGCGGGCGAAGCTCATGATCACCGGCTCGGCCTTCGCATAGGGTTCGGCATCGCCGCCGCACATCACGGTGAGAACGCCGTTTTCGGCACCGGCCTGACCGCCCGAAACCGGGGCATCGATGAAGGCGCAGCCCCTCTTCCGCGCCGCGACATGCAGTTCGCGCGCGACTTCCGCGCTGGCCGTGGTGTTGTCGACGAAGATCGCGCCCGCCTTCGCCCCGTGGAATGCGCCTTCCGGCCCGGTCATCACGGCGCGGAGATCGTCGTCATTTCCCACGCAGGCGAAGATGAAATCCTGCCCCTCGGCGGCCTCCTTTGGCGTGCGCGCGACCTTGCCGCCATGCTGGGCCGCCCATTTCTCGGCTTTCGCGGGTGTGCGATTATAGACCGTCACCTCGTGCCCCCCCTTGTTCGCGAGATGCCCCGCCATGGGGTAGCCCATCACGCCCAGCCCGAGGAATGCGACCTTCGCCATCGTTTTCTCCCTTGTTCCTGTTCTGGCGGGGATGGCTCAGCGCAGCGCGAGATGGCGCGTGAGCCGCGTTTCCATCAGGCCCCAGACCCGCCGGATGATCTCCACGAGGGCGAGATAGATCAGCGCCGTCCAGAGGTAAATGGAGAGGTCGAAACTTCGCGCGAAGGCAAGGCGTGTGGCGCCCATCAGGTCGAAGAGGGTCACCAGCGAGGCAATCGCGCTCGCCTTGATCATGGTGATGAGTTCGTTGCCCAGCGGGCGCAGGCCGATGATGAGGGCCTGGGGCATCTCGATCTTCAGGAGGATGGCCGCAGGGCGCATCCCCAGCGCGCGCCCGGCCTCCACCTGTCCCTTCGGCAGCGCCTGCAGGGAGCCGCGCAGGATCTCGGCCTGGTAGGCCGCCGTGTTCATGGTGAAGGCGAGAAGGCAACAATAGATGGGCTCGCGGAAGAACCACCACAATCCGACCTCCTGCCAGAACAGGCGGAACGCGCCGAGCCCGTAATAGATGAGGAAGAGCTGGCAGAGCAGCGGCGTGCCTCGGAAAAGAGTGGTGTAACCGACAACCGCATAGTGCGCCGGTGCCGGCCCGCGCAGGCGCAGCAGAGCCAGACCAATGCCGATGACGAAGCCGAGCGTGGAGGAAATCCCCACCAGTTGCAGGGTCAGCACGAGGCCATCGGCCATGCGGCAGCCGTAGCGTTCCAGCACCTCATGGCCGAGATAGAAACCGGGAGCCTCGCACCATTTCATCGCGCATAGCCCCGGTTTGCGCGCATTTCCATGCGGCCGATGCCCCAGGCCGAGAGCACGGAGAAGATGAGGTAGATGAAAAGCGCGGCGGAGAAGAACAGGAAAGGCTCCTTCGTCGCCACATTGGCGCGGGTGGCGATGAACATCAGGTCATGCAGCGTGATGACCGAGACGAGTGAGGTCTCCTTCAGCAGCACCATCCAATTGTTGCCGAGGCCGGGCAGGGCCACACGGAAGAGCTGTGGCAACACCACGAGGCGGAAGGCCTGCCCGCGCGTGAGGCCCAGGGCCGCCGCCCCCTCGCGCTGCCCCTTGGGTATGGAATTGAGGGCCCCCACCCATACCTCGGAGGAGAAGGCCGCAAGCACCAGGCCAAGCGCCACCATGCCTGCGATGAAGGGCGAGATCGACAGCGAGCCCGGGAAGCCCATTCCCGTCCAGAGTTTCTGGATCAGGATCTGCCCGCCGAAATAGATGATGTAGAGTGTGAGAAGCTCCGGCACGCCACGAAATACCGTCGTGTAGAGCGTTGCGAGCCCGGAAATGATCTTCGATCGCGAGCGGCTCGCCAGCGCGACCAGCAATCCCAGCGCCAGACCGAAGGGCAGGGTGGCGATCGCGATGGAAATGGTGACGAGGGCGCCCTGCAGCAGTTCATCACCCCAGCCTGTATCGCCGAAGGAGAGCAGGGAGAGATATCTTTCCATGCGGGAGGGGGCTCGGCGGCGGGCTGTCAAAGGGAGAAGGCGGGGCCGGTTCCAGCCCCGCCTCGCGGGTTCAGGCGAAAGGCCGATCCTTACTGGATGGCCTTCTTGCCCAGCCACTTCATGGCATGCTTGTCGAGCGTGCCATCGGCCTTGGATTCCGCGATCGCCTTGTTCAGCATGGCCTTCAGCGCCGCATCTTCCTTGCGGATCGCCATGCCGACGCCCGGGCCGTGGATGGCCGGATCGCGCTTCACTTCCGCGATCACCTTGCAGCAATCCTTGCCCTTGTCCTTGACGAAGCTTTCGAGCGCCTCGAGGTCAGCCACGATGTAATCGAGGCGGCCATTCAGCAGGTCGAGGTTGGCTTCTTCCTGGGTGGGGTAGGGGCGGATCGTCGAGTTCTTGTAATAGGCCTCGAGGAAGTTCATGTGGATGGTCGAGCCCTGGGCGCCGATGGCCTTGCCCCGCAGCGCCGCTGGCGAAATGTCCGTCGAGGTGATCGACTTCGCGCCCACCATCGCGATCGGCGTGGAGGTGTAGACATCCGTGAAATCCACGCGCTTCTGGCGCTCCGGTGTGGCGTTCATGCCGGCGACGATCACGTCATACTTCTTCGAGAGCAGCGCGGGGATGATGCCATCCCAGTCCTGCACCACCCAGGTGCACTTCACCTTCATTTTCGCGCAGAGATCGTTCATGTAATCGATCTCGAAGCCCTCAAGCTCCTTCTTGGCGTTCAGGTTGTTGTAAGGCGGGTAGGCGCCCTCGGTGCCGATCTTGATCTCGGTGATGGTCTGGGCCTGCGTGCCCGTGGCAAATCCCGCCATGGCAAGAGCGGCCGCCACGAGAAGAACGCGTTTGGTGGTCATGGATCAACTCTCCCTGTT
>JADCCH010000139.1 GCA_020252865.1 Methylobacterium sp. | reverse complement strand
TTCCTCGATTGAGCGGCGGTGAGTGAAACGGTCGCGCCTGGCGTCCGCCTTTTCAGCCCGCCACCATGCCCGCTCGCTTCTTCACATGGCCGTAATAGGCCCAGAGCATGCGCGCCGCCACGGCCCGCCATGGGCTCCAGCGTTCGGCAATGATCGCGATTTCCTTCGCGGTCGGCCTTAGGTCGAGGCCCATGGCGAGTTTTGCGCCCTCCTGCAGCGCGAGATCGCCGGGCGCGAAAACATCCTGCACGCCCACCGAGAACATCAGCCAGACCTCGGCTGTCCATGGCCCGATGCCATGCACCTTCACGAGGCTCGCATGGGCCTCTGCCGCCGGCATCTCGCCGAGACGATCAATCGGCAGATCGCCCGCGACGACCGCCGAGGCAATCGCACGGAGCGTCTTGATCTTTCCGAACGAATAGCCGCAGGCGCGCAAATCCTCGTCGCTCATCGCCATCAGCCCCTCGGGTGTGATGGGGTCGATGACCGCGCGCAACTTGCCGCGGATGGCAGTGGCGGCAAAGGTCGAGACCTGCTGCGCGGTGATGGTCGAAACGAGCCCGCCGAATCCCGGCTCGCGCCAGCGCAGGGCGGGCACGCCGCAGGTCTCGGCGATCATCGCCATATGCGGGCACATCGCGCGCAGGGCCTCCACGCCGCGGGCGACATCGGCTTCCGAGGTGAGTATGCTCATGAAAGGGCCCCATTGGTTAGGCTGTCATGGCCTGTTTCGTCCGGGCCATGCAAGGCCGTGATTGATCCGCATGCAACCCGTTTTCCGCTTCGCCCCCAGCCCCAACGGTCACCTGCATCTGGGGCATGCCTTTTCGGCCCTGCTCAATGCGCGCATGGCGGCGGAGAAAGGCGGACGATTCCTGATCCGGTTCGAGGATATCGACACGTCGCGCTGCACCGATGCGCTCATGGCGGATTGCCTCGCGGATCTCGCATGGCTGGGCCTGGCCTGGGAGGAGCCCGTTCTCCGGCAATCCACGCAATTCGCACGCTACAGGGCCGCGGCGGATGATCTTGCCGCTCGTGGGCTCGCGTTCCGCTGCGCCTGCACGCGCGGGGATATCCAGAAGGCGGCGGGCGACAATCCGCCGCGCGATCCCGATGGCGCGATCCTCTATCCCGGCACCTGTTCCCGGGGCGATCGCCGGCATCATCCGGCGGGAGAGGGGCCCTATGCCCTGCGGCTTGATTCCCGCGCGGCTATCGCCACGCTTTCCGGCCCGCTGCATTGGCGGGAGACGGGAGAGGGCGCGGAGCAGGCGATATCCGCCGATCCAGCGATCTGGGGTGATGTCGTGCTGATCCGGAAGGATGTTCCGGCGAGCTATCACCTCGCGGTTGTGCTCGATGATGCGATGCAGGGTGTCACGCATGTGGTGCGCGGCCGGGATCTCCATACTGCCACGGCCATCCACCGCCTGCTGCAATCGCTCCTCGGCCTTCCCGCGCCGGTCTATCACCACCACGCGCTGATCCTCGACGAGGAGGGGAGGAAGCTCTCGAAATCCTCCCTCTCCACGCCCCTTCGCCAGTTGCGCGCGGAGGGGGTCATGGCAAGCGAAATACGCCAACGTTTGGGGTTCGGCTAGAGCATTTTCCGATCTGACCGGATCAGTTCGGAATCTCTATCTCTTTGTTTGATGGCGTTTTCTTCACGTGAACCGGAGCACACTTCGCTTGAAAATGCACTAGCGCCCGGCCACCACGCTCACGGCGAAGGTCGTCGTCACCACCGCGATCAGCGTGGTCAGCGCGATGGTGCCCGAGGCGATGGCCTCGGCCTTGCGATAGCGCTCGGCCACCAGAAAGGCGTTGATGCCCGAGGGGCAGGCCGCGAAGAGCGTCGCCGCGCCGATCCAGACCGGTGGCAGCACGAAAACATGCTTCGCGAGCAGCAAAACCAGCAGCGGATGCAGGATCAGCTTCAGCGCGCCAACGCCCATAATCAGCAGGCGCGAGCCGGTGAAACTCACCCGAACCAGCCCCATGCCCGTTGCCACCAGCGCGCAGGGCGCAGCCGATTGGCTGAGGAACGTGACGATGGAGAATGGAATCTCCGGCAGCTTCTGGCCGGTGAGGCGCCAGGCAAGCCCCGCGAAGATCCCGATCAGGATCGGGTGCGTCACCAGCGAACGGACGAGCTTCACGCTCGCGGCTGCTCCGCCGCCCCGCTCGATCAGCACGGTCACGAGGGTCATCGTGACGGGGAGATGCACTGCGAGCAGCAGCACGATGGGCACGCGACCCGCCTCGCCGAACACGCCGAGGATCAGCGGAATGCCGATCAGCACGGTGTTCGATTGCGCGGCCGTGAAGCCGATCACCGCCCGTTCGGCGCGGTCGCGCCCGGCGAGCCTGGCGAAGGTGCTGCCTGCAAGCCAGACCAGAGCCAGCGGGATGAAATAGGCGAGCCAGTAAGGCGCGGGGTTCAGGTTCGGCAGGTCGGCCGTCGCCACCGTGCGAAAAAGCAGGGCGGGAATCGCCAGCACGAATACGAAGGCAGAGAGCCCTTCGCCGGCGCTCTGGCCGATCAGCCCCGTGCGCACGGCGACATAGCCCACGGCGATGAGCGCGAAAATGGGGGCGACGATGGCGAAGGAGGTGGCGAGCATGGAAGGGGCCGGGCAATTCAGAGGGCCGGATCGCGCCCGGCATTCAAGGGCTGTTTACGCCAGCGGGCGATAAAGGGAAGAGTGCGGGTTCGCCCGCGTCCCTCAAGAACTGGCGGATGTCCGATGCCCAGCTCGCCCACCCTCTCCCCCCAGGCCATCCGGGAAATCGCGCATGAGCTCAGAAGCCCGCTCGGCGGCTTCGAGGCGATGCTGGATCTGCTTGCCGCCACGCCCCTGAGCCCGGATCAGACGCGGCTGGTGGAGGCGCTCGAGGCAAGCGCACAGCATCTCCGGGCCATTCTCGCGCGCGTCCTGCCGCCCCATGCCGAGGAAACCCGCGAGGCGCCACGCCTCGGCGCCCTCATCGAGGCGATCGTCGCCAGCGCCAGTGCCCGGGCCGAAAGGAAGGGACTCGTCTTTGTACTGAACCTCGATCCGGCCGTGAACCGCGAGGCGGAGATCGATGCGCTCGGTCTGCGGCAGGTGCTCGAGAACCTGATCGACAATGCCATCCGCATGACGCCTGCGGGGCGCATCACGCTGGATGTCGCGTCCGGCGCCGGCGGGCGCATGGCTTTCCGGCTCACCGATTCCGGCCCCGGACTTGATCCGGCACGCGCCGAACGCCTCATGGCCGCCTCCCCCGGCCAACGCGGGAAGCGCGGCGGCCTCGGCCTGGGCATCGCGGCGCGGCTGGTGGGAAGCGGGGGCGGCAAGCTCGCGGCCGAGCGGCTCGCGCCCGGTCCCGGCATGGCCTTCACCTTCGATTGGCCGCCGGCACCCGCGATGCAATCCGAGAGCCGGCTGCTGATCGTGGATGATCACCCGGCCTCACGGCTTGTGCTGCGGACGATTCTCTCGGCCCTCGGCTTTCCCTGCGAAGAGGCAGCGAGCGCCGGTGCCGCCCTGGAGCGCCTGCGCGTGGCACGATTCGCCGCAGTCTTCACGGATCTCCAGATGCCCGAAGGGGGAGGGCGCAGGCTGATCGAGCAACTCGGCGAGAAACCCGAACGAACGGTCGTGGTCGTCGTCAGCGCGGATGATCCGCGCGAGGAAGCAGGGCTCATGGAGGGATTTGACGCGGCAATCCGGAAGCCGCTCACGGTGCCTGCCGTCATCGCCGTCCTGCGGCAGCTCGGCCTCATGCCCGGCATCCGGCAGGCGGCCTGAGGAGCCTGATCAGTTCTGGGCAAGTTGGCTCGCCTGGCCCGGCGCGCGTTTCAGCACGTCTTCGATGAAGGCGCGCTCGCGCTTGAATTCCTCGAGCTGCCTGCCCGCGAGTTCGCGGCCCCGAGGCAGGCGAATCGCGAGCGGATCGACGAAGCGCTCGTTGATCATCACCTCATAATGCAGGTGCGGCCCCGTGGAGAGGCCGGTGGAGCCCAGCCGCCCGATGATCTGGCCCTGCCGCACCCGCGCACCGGCCTTGATGCCCGGCGCAAACGCCGAAAGGTGGCTGTAGGCCGTGACATAGTTGTGATTATGTTCGATCTCGATGCGACGGCCATAGCCCGAATCCCATTCGGCGAGCCGCACCACACCATTGCCGGCCGCGCGGATCGGCAGGCCTACCGGCCCCGCCCAGTCCACGCCCGCATGCAGGCGATAACCACCGGTGATCGGGTGACGGCGCATGCCGAAGCCCGAACGGAATTCTCCGCCATCAATCGGCTTGCGCAGCAGGAACTGCTTCACCGAGCGGCCCTGATCGTCGAAGAAGTCGATCACGTCCTCGTTCGGCAGCTTGAAGCGGTAATAGCGCCGGCGGGCATTCTGCGCGTTCAGCGAAACCAGCAGCAGATCCTGCCGCGGCTGCGCCTCGCCTTCGCCATTCGCGATGAGGATTTCGAGGAAATCGCCCGGAGCGACACGGCGCTGGAGATCGACGTCGAAGAAGATGGTGCGGATGATGTCCTCGATCACCGCATTCGGGACGTCATGCCGGCGTGCGGTCTCGTGGATCGAGTGATAGAGCGTGAGGCGGCCCGAATTGGCTTCCGCCTCCTCTTCCTCTTCCTCGGACGCGGCCGTTGTGCCGCCGGCCCCACGGCTTGGCGCGTCGCGTGTCTCGAGCGGCCAGAACGTCCCGTCATCGCGCCGGCCGGTCGAGGCGATCATCTCTTCATCCGCGAAAAGATCGATCCGCATCAGCTCCTTCGCGCCGCGTGGCTCCTGCGACTGGAGCGTGAGCTTGAGGATGCGGTTGCCATCGAGGTTGTTGGCGCGCCCGTTCCGCGTGAGCGCGACGATGATCTCCTGGATCTGCCTCGCATTCGCACCCTGCTGGCGCAATGTCTGCACGGTCGCCTGCATGGAACGGGAAAGGAAGATCCGCTCCTCGACCGCGTATGGATTGAGCACCGCATCCTGCCGTGCGAGCAGCGAGACATTCTCTGGCACCATGCGCACCACGAGCTTCGAGAATGGATCAGCCACCACGCTGCCGGCCCCGGCAAAGGCGGAGGTTGCGGATAACTCGGAAGGCGCCCGCATCACGCGCGCGAGCTGGGATTGCGCCGCGAGGCGGGGCGTTTCGTTCCGCCTTTCCACCAGCAAATCCACCACTTGCGTGCGGGCATCGTCATCGGCCAGACGGATCCCGCTTTCCGTCCTGCCGCGCACCGCGCCGATCTCGCGAAAAGAGAGGCCGATATCCGTTTCCGCGAAGGCGCCCAGCTCATTCTCGTTCGCGGCGGCGGCCCGATCCTCGCTGGCGATCGAGACAAGCCGCGCGAGGTTGAAGGCCGGGATCTGGTCGGTGAAGCCGAGGGATTCGGTCGCCAGCGGCGTCGCGATCCTCGTGAACCCTGCCTGCCGGGTGACTTCGGCATTGCCGACGCGCACCAGGACCGGCGCCTTGTAATCCTGCCGCGCGGCCACGAGATTGGCACGACGGATAAGCTTGTCAGCGCGCCGCGCCGCAATTGCCACCGAGGCGCTGTTCCCGGGTTCCGGTCCGTTGCGGCTGATCTGCGGTGATGTCACGCGGGTCTCGACCGGCGACAACGCGGCCACGACCGAGAAGAGCATCAGAACCGTGCCCGCGAGCGCAATCAAAACAAGTCCCGCCATCCAGCGCGGCGACAGGCGCCGGCGCATCATGGTCTCCGCCACGGCTCCATCTGCCGTCAGCGGCGGTTCGAGCCCGAGATCGGCGGGCATCTGGCGGTAGATCGGGTTCAACATGCGATGCGTGTGGGTCCCGGGATCGACGGATTCTCTCCGCCCTGTGACAGCATGATCCGGGCATATCTACGGCAAAGGCGGGAGATTCGCCAAACGGGAAACCCCGCCGCCATTCGCGGGCGTGATCTCCTTTCCACGGAGACCTGCCGGGCGCGCCCCCCATCCTCGGATGTGGGGCGCACGAAATCCGGCTGGCCGCGGTCGCGACGGCGAGGTGCGCTCCTTTGGCGCGCCAGCTCGCCTTTCTGATGCCGTGCAACTTCGGAGCGCAGGAATCGGCAGTCTGCTTCTGTGCATTTCAGCCGCGACGGAAGCCGGAGAACCCGGCGGCCCGAGAATTGAAACTGCACGCACAAAAAAAGGAGGGAAGAAATTATATAACGATATCAGTTTGATAATTCGAGAGTTCTGCCGCAATGCCGTTGCCGGCGAAGAATTTTTGAAAATGGTCGTTGACAGAAAAAGGGGACCCGGACTATATCACCGTCATCGGCGACGCGTTCGCGGCGCACAGATTGCTGTTCTCCAAAACTCAGATTTGAGTTTGGACCGGGTCAAACCGGATGAATGGTTGTCCAGCTGTTTGGCAATTGAAACCGAGAAAGAGAAACGTGGACGGCGCAGCTCTTGCGGGTTCATCGAGAGATGAGCCAAAAGAGATATGGCGGTTCAACGTTTCTAGGTGAGTGTACACGCACTCAGATCCGCAAGGGTTTGAGAAGTGCACTCCGTCAATGAACGTTGTGATCGGCCAGTTCAAATCTCAATCAAACTTGAGAGTTTGATCCTGGCTCAGAACGAACGCTGGCGGCAGGCTTAACACATGCAAGTCGAACGGACGTAGCAATACGTTAGTGGCAGACGGGTGAGGAACACGTGGGAATATCCCCTTCAGTTCGGAATAACTCAGGGAAACTTGAGCTAATACCGGATACGTCAGAGATGAGAAAGATTTATCGCTGAAGGATTAGCCCGCGTCTGATTAGCTAGTTGGTGAGGTAATGGCTCTCCAAGGCGACGATCAGTAGCTGGTCTGATAGGATGATCAGCCACATTGGGACTGAGACACGGCCCAAACTCCTAC
>JADCCH010000138.1 GCA_020252865.1 Methylobacterium sp. | reverse complement strand
ATCCGGCCTTCTTGACGGCGAGCCGGTATCCGAAAACCTAAAGGGAGGCGACCCTTGCGGCCACCTCCCCCGGGATCAGGATTGTCAGATCTTGAGGATGGACTTTGAGGCCATCAGCCGGTCCGGCGTGTTGGCGATCTCGTAGGTGCGCATGCGCCTGGCCCATGTGATCTGACTGTCGACGACCTTCTTGAAGAAGGCGTTCTCGGCCGAGAGCTTCTCGATCACCTTGCCCCAGGCATCGAGCTGCGCCTGCAGAACGGCCGTCGGCGTCTCGATGATCTGGACGCCACGGCTCTTCAGGGCTTCCATATCCTTGGAGTAGCGGTCGAGCGCCTTCCAAAGCATGTCGGATGAGGCGGATTCGGCCGAATACTTCACGATCGCCTTGAGTTCGGCCGGCAGCGCATCGAACTTGCCCTTGTTGAAGATGATCTCGAAGGCTTCCGCATCCTGATGGAAGGAGCGGAGCATGTAGGCCTTCGACACATCCGGGAAGCCCAGAAGCGAATCGGAAGTCGGGTTGTTGAATTCCGCGCCGTCGATCACGCCGCGCTCCAGCGCAGGAACAATTTCGCCGCCCGCGAGAATGGTCACGGCGGCGCCCATTTCACGCATCAGATCCGCCGCGAGGCCGACCGTGCGATACTTCAGCCCCTTGAAGTCGTCGGCGCTGGTCACCGGCTTCTTGAACCAGCCGAGCGGCTGGCACGGCATCGGGCCCGTCAGGAAGCCGACGAGGTTCAGCTTCATGATGCTGCCGACGAGCTCATTGTAGAGATCGTAGCCACCACCATAGTTCATCCAGCTCAGGAAGCCGTTTGCATCCCAGCCGAGCGCCGGCGGCGTGCCGAACAGCGAGAAGGCCTTGTTCTTGCCATACCAGTAGGCGCAAACGCCGTGGCCGCCATCAAGGATGCCGGCATTCACCGCATCCTGCATCTGGAAGGCAGGGACGATCGCACCCGCCGGGAGAACTTCCAGCTTCAGCCGGTTGCCCGCCATTTCATTCACGCGCTTGGCGAAATCCTGCGCGAATTCGTGAAAGATGTCCTTGGTCGGCCAGGTTGACTGAAACTTCCAGTTGAGCGTCTGCGCGCGGCTGACATTCGGCATCGCAACCGTCGCGGCAGCAGCCACTCCGAGTGTCTTCATGACAGACCGGCGCGTGCCGGAAGCCCCGTTTTTAGTGGTCATGGTCTACATCCTCCCCATTTCTTGCGATGCGTATTCGAGTTAACCGCACCCTTGGGCAGAAAGCTAGGGCCCGGCAACGCCCTGACAAGTGCCTCGTGCGCACCCAACTCATGAACGATTTGCAAAGAAATGCCGCATAAAACTATTCGCAGCGATTCGAACAGTTTGAAAGCTTCACGTGCTGAACGAGGTCTTCACGGCAGATATCGAGGTAAGGCTGCGCTCGGGCGAAGCTTCCTATCTGTTGCGCCTCTACCGGAAGGAGCGTGCCCAGGGCGGGCAGGGCACCCTCGCCATGCTCACCAGCGATGTGATGAAAGCCTATGGCGCGCATCTCGTGGTGCTCGAGGAAACCGGCGAAGGCGGCTTTGCTTTTCTCTATGCCGGGGCTCGCGTGCCGGACCATGATGGCCAGGCGCTTACCGGAAAATCAACCTCTACCATAGCACCTGAAACCGCCGAACTCTATCGCATCGGCTGCCAGGAGGCCCATGAACAGAACGATGCGGTCTGCATCAACCACATCACCAAACCCAAATGTCTGGTGCATCACTGGGAATGCCTGTTCCTTCCGGTGGAGGACAGCGCGCATCGCCGCATGTTCGTGGCCTTGTGCATGCCGCGAGAGAACAAGGACGACTTTCTGCGCAACCTGCTCGACAACACGCCCGAGGCGATGATCGCGGCGACCCCGGTGCGCGACCAGCATGGCGAAGTGATGGATGCGGTCGTGCTCTATGCGAACAAGACAGCGGCCCGGCTTTCCGGCCATCTGGATACCAACAAGTTGATCGGCACCTCGATGATGCGCCTCTTCGGCGATGTCGCGACCACCGGTGGCTGGGATCGGAACTTCACCGTCCTGCGCTCGGGCAAGGCGGCGCAATTCGAGTTCCACCATCGCTCCCAGGCCGATTCCCGCTGGCTGCGCGTCTTCTCGATGCCGACCAAGGACGGCCTGCTCGCCTGCTTCCACGACATCACGGACCAGAAGCGCGCCCAGCTTGAGCTCGAACATCAGAAGAAGATGCTGATGGACGAGATGGAACAGCGCCGCGGGCTGGAGCAGGAGCTTTGGGCGCTCGCGCATCTTGATCCGCTGACCTCCCTGCCGAACCGTCGCGCCTTCCGCGATGCGGCCAAGGTGAAGCTGGCCGAGAGCCAGAGCGCACATCGACCGCTGGCACTGCTTTCGCTCGACATCGACCATTTCAAGCACATCAACGATGCCTATTGGCATGGCGCGGGCGATACGGTACTCCGCCGCGTGGCCGATGTGCTGCGCGCGCCCCTGCGCCCTAACACAGACATGGCCGCCCGCGTGGGCGGTGAGGAATTTGCCGTGATCCTGCCGGATACGGATATCGACTCCGCCATCGCCTTCGCGGAGAAACTGCGCCGGCGCATCGAGCAGACCGTGGTGGTGGTGGGCGAGCATGAAATCCGCCCCACGATTTCGCTGGGCGTGGCCATGTGCCGGAAAAGCACCAATCTCGACGAACTGATGGATCGCTCGGATCGCGCACTTTACACGGCAAAGCGCTCCGGCCGGAACAAGGTCTGCACGGAAGTCGAAGTGCAGGCGAAGCCCGGCGACAGCTCTGCGGCAGCCGCCTAGAGCATTTTCCGATCTGATTGAATGAGATCGGACGCTCTATTTCCTTGTTTGACCGCATTTTCTTCGATCAACCGGAATCCACTTGATCGGAAAATGCACTCTTCTTGTTTGACCGCATTTTCTTCGATCAACCGGAATCCACTTGATCGGAAAATGCTCGATTTCATTATTTTATCGCATTTTCTTCACGCGAACCGGTTCTCACT
>JADCCH010000137.1 GCA_020252865.1 Methylobacterium sp. | reverse complement strand
CCAGAATCTGTTCCGGGTTGTGATGATGCACCATCCTCCGGTGACGCGGGGGGTGAAATTCGGGCGCGGCCTCACCGATGCGCCGCGCTTTGAACAGGTTCTCGGCAAGCATGGGGCCGAACTGGTGCTCCACGGGCATAATCATCATTTCTCGGTGCAGAAAATTGCCGGGCCTCGCGCACAAATCCCGGTTGTGGGCGTGGGATCGGCATCTGCCGTTCCAGGCACGGCCCAGCATCTGGCGGAGTATAATCGGATGCGGATTGTGCAGGGCTCCGAACAAGCTGTGCATGTCGAACGGCGAGGGATCGCTCTCGACAGCCGAATCGTGTCTCGTGTCGGGCTGGTAACCCTGTAAAAAACCGTGGATTAACGATTGACGTGCACTCTCCCTGCGGGGCGGGAGATTGCATGTATGACCCTTACTCAGTCGGCTTTGAACAATTTCATGGGCATGGATGCAACGCCGGTATCCGCGGCGGCGGAAGTCACGCTGGAAGAGGTGCCGGTTGCTGTTCGTCGCGTGATCGACACGGCCATGCGGGGCGGGATCCCCTACTCCCTGAGACGTTTGCCGGCGGAGGCCGTTGATCCCCAGACCATTGCCGCAGCCTGCGGCACAGAACCCGGCGCGCTGGTACGTGCCATTGTCTTCCGGGGCAAGACGACGAAGAAGCCCATGCTGGTGCTGGCTTCCGCCACAACGAATGTGGGCGAACGTGCGCTGGCCCAGATCGTCGGGGAGGTGCTGGAGCGGGTTGACGCCGCAACGACCGAGCGCATCACCGGTTTTCCGCCTGAATACCTGCCGCCCTTCTTTCCGACCCCGCGACTGCCGATCATCATGGACAAGACCCTCGTCGAACTCGGGCGCGTCTGGTGCATGGCCGGCAGCCCCGACCTGATCATGTCCGTGCCGACCGGAATCCTCACGCGTGTGATTGCCGCGCGCATCGCCAAGATCGATTCGTCACGCTGACGGCGTCGCAGCCGGCTCGTCCTTCACGCCCAGTTTGCGCTGCAGGCTGGTGGATGAAGTCGTGTACTGGAACACCAGCCGCTTTTCCGGGAACACATAACGGTGCACCTTCTGTGCCGCCAGCGCGCCCTCGTGGAAGCCGGAAAGGATGAGCTTCAGCTTGCCGGGATAGGTGTTGATGTCGCCGATAGCGAAAAGGCCGGGCTCGCTCGTCTCGAATTTCTCGGTATCCACCGGAATGAGGTTCTCGTGCAGGTTCAACCCCCATTCCGCGATGGGCCCGAGCTTCATCGTGAGACCGAAGAAGGGCAGCATGCGGTTGCATGCCACGCGGAACTCGCTGCCATCCGCCGCCTTGCACAACGCACCCGACAGTTCCGGCGCGCTGCCTTCGAGGCGCGTGACCTGCCCGATCGCGAGATCCATCTTCCCCGAAGCCACCAATTCGCGCATCTGCGCGACGGAATGCGGTGCGGCGCGGAATTCGTCACGCCGATGCAGCAGCGTCACGCGCTCGGCCACGGGGTGGAGGTTCAGCGTCCAGTCTAGCGCGGAATCGCCGCCGCCGATGATCAGAACGCGCTTGCCGCGGAATGGCTCGATCTTGCGCACGGCATAGAATACCGAACCGCCTTCATAGGCTTCGATCCCCTCGATCGGCGGCTTCTTCGGCTGGAAGGAGCCGCCACCCGCCGCGATCACCACGGTTCTTGCTTCGAATTCGGTGCCGGCATCGGTCTTCACGCGGAAGAGCGGTGCTTCCGGCGTGCCGAGCCGATGCAACTCGCTCACCATCTCGCCGTAATGGAAGGTGGGGCCGAAGGGCGCGATCTGCGCCATGAGGTTATCGACAAGCCCCTGCCCGGTGACCATGGGGAAGCCGGGAATGTCGTAGATCGGCTTCTCTGGATAAAGCTCCGAGCATTGCCCGCCGGGCTTGCCAAGGATGTCCACGAGCTGGCACTTGATGTCGAGCAGGCCGAGTTCGAACACGGCAAAAAGGCCCACGGGGCCCGCGCCGATGATGAGGCAATCGGTTCGGATCAGGGATTCGCTCATGGAGTTCAGACCCTTGAGAGAGCGGGTGTCGAGGCTATCCCATGCGCGAGTTTGGCCGGGCTTGGCAAGGAAAAAGGCATTGCGCGGACGGAAAGGCAGGCCCTCGCTTTCGTCGTGATCCGACCTATGATCCCGTTTCAAGGACGAGGTTCCGCCCGAGGCCCTGCTGCACCGGCGGACGAAAGGAATGGCTTGACGATGCCCGATGACTTCCTGAGCGATTTCCGGCTTCGCCCGGACCCGGATGATCCGCGCCTTTCCGTGCCGGTCACCGGCTTCAACGAGGCCGGAGAACCCATCGAAACCCGCGTGACGGTGGAACGTCCGCTGACGCTCTTCCTCAATTCCCGTGAGATCGTCACGATGATGACGATCGGGGATCACCCGGAATATCTCGCGATCGGCTACCTCCTCAACCAGGCCATGCTGAGACCGGAGGATGAGATTGCCGGGGTCGATTACGATGACGATCTCGGCGTGGTGATCGTCCGCACCGAGGGCGAGACCAATTTCGAGGAAAAGCTGAAGAAGCGGGTGCAGACCTCGGGCTGCGCGCAGGGCACGGTGTTCGGCGACCTGATGGACGTGATCGAGAAGGCGCAGCTGCCAAAAACGAAAATCCGCACCTCCTGGCTCTATGCCCTCACCCACAAGATCAATCAGACCCCCTCGCTCTATCTCGAGGCCGGGGCCATCCATGGCTGCGTACTCGCGGAGGAGGATCGCCCGCTGATCTATCTGGAGGATGTGGGCCGCCACAACGCCGTGGACAAGATCGCGGGCTATATGCACCGTCACGGCATGAGCCCGGAAAACAAGCTGTTCTACACAACGGGTCGCCTAACCTCGGAGATGGTCATCAAGACTGTGCGGATGGGAATTCCGGCCTTGGTCTCGCGCTCGGGCTTCACCGCCTGGGGCGTGGAACTCGCGCGGAAGGCCGGGCTCACGCTCATCGGTCGCGCGCGGGGCAAGCGCTTCGTCGTGCTTTCCGGCGCGGATCGGCTCATCCATGATCAGGATCTCGCCTATGTGCCCGAAGAGAGCGCGAAGCATCGCCGCAAGGGCGCGGGCGGGGAGGATTGAATGAGCCTCGCGGTGGTGATTCTCGCGGGCGGACGCGCTACGCGCATGGGCGGCGGCGACAAGCCGCTGAAGGTGCTCCGGGGCGTGCCGATCCTCAGCCATGTGCTCGCCCGGGTGGCGCGGGATGGGCGTGCGCTGGTGCTGAACGCCAATGGCGATGCCAGCCGCTTTGCGCCCTTCGGCCTGCCGGTTGTGGCGGATGCGGCGAGCGATTTCCCGGGGCCGCTCGCGGGCATTCTCGCGGGGCTTGATTGGGCGGCGGCGGAAGGAATGGACGGCGACGTGCTCAGCGTGCCCGGCGATTGCCCCTTCATTCCGCATGATCTTGGCGCAAGGCTGGAGGAAGCGCGGCAGGCGGCGGGCGTGCCTTTGGCCTGCGCCGGCTCGGGCGGCTGGACGCATCCCGTGATCGGGCTCTGGCCGGTTTCCCTGCGCGAGGAACTGCGCGCGGCCATGGCAGCGGGCGAGCGCAAGATCGACCGTTTCACCGCCCGTTTCGGCTGCGCAACGGCGGAGTGGCCGGTGGACCCTTTCGATCCGTTCTTCAACGTGAACACGCCCGACGAATTGAGCGAGGCGGAACGATTGGCCGCGCTTGTCGGCGGGGCCACGAGGCCCTAGAAAAGAAGACAGGTTCGGCCTATAGGCTGGTCGCATTCGAACGAGGCCGCGTGAAGCGGCCCGAATTTCTGGAGGGCAGAATGAAGGCTTTCATGATTTCTTGCGCGGTCATCCTCGCCATCGGTTTTGGCGCCGCGTTCATCCTTGATGCGAGTTTTCAGAAGACGGCGTCGCAGAGCTTCACGACCACGGGTGTCCGCCTCTGAGTGCAAGCGCGGCGCGGTAACCCGGCGCCCCATCGCTGATTTCAGCTAAGCAAGCATGCAAGCGGGAGGACGTGGATCGTCTCTCCCGCCTTGATTTCCGTGACGTCCTCGCCGAGTTCCGCCAGCGCATCCGCCGCGATGAGCGATGAGACGAGAGCGGCACCATCCTTCTGGAATCTGTTTGCCACCATGCGCGCCCCTGCTGCGGGTGCAAGGCTGACGCGGACATATTCGCGGCGATCCGCCTTCTTGCGGTAATCGAAGCCGCCCGTCACCGGGATGGGCGCGGGCCGCAGCGGTTTCGCGCCGGCGAGCATGTCGAGCACAGGCCCAACGAAGCGCAGAAACGTGACAAACACCGCAGCCGGATTGCCCGGCATGCCCAGAAAAGGCGTGCCTTCCAATGTGCCCATGGCGATGGGCCGCCCGGGCTTGATGGCGAGACGCCAGAAATCCAACCGCCCCGCCGCCTCGATCGCAGCCTTCACATGGTCTTCCTCACCGGTGGAGACGCCGCCGGAGGTGAGAATTGCATCATTGGCCTTCGCGGCGTCCTGCAGGGCCCGCGCCATGATGCCGGGATCATCCGGCAGGATGCCCAGATCGATGATCTCCATACCACGTACCGCGAGCAAGCCCGCAAGCATCGCACGGTTCGCATCATATTGGCAGCCGGGCTCGGGGGCCTCCGGAGCCGGTTCGCGGATCTCGTTGCCTGTGGAGAAGATCGCCACCCGGAGCCGTCGCCGCACGGTGACCACCGGCCGGCCAGCGGCCGCGAGGCCCGCGAGATGCTGCGGCTTCAGCCGCGTGCCCGCCGGAACGATGGCCGCGCCTTTGGCAAAATCCTCGCCGGCGAAACGACGGTTGGAGCCCAGCTTCAGGCCATGCGGCAGGAGAACCGTTTCGCCCTCGGTGCACACATCTTCCTGCATGAATACCGTATCGGCCCCGGCAGGCATCATCGCGCCGGTAAAGATGCGCGCGGCCGTGCCGGACTGCAGAGGCGGCACGCCAATCATCCCGGCGGGAATGCGCAAGGAGACGGGCAGGCGTGTCTCGCCGGAGGCTGCGAGATCGGCGAAGCGCACGGCATAGCCATCGACCGCGGAGTTGTCGAAATCGGGAATCGCGAAGGGCGTCCGCACCTCATGCGCCAGCACCCGGCCCATGGCCTGCATCAGCGGCACTGTTTCGGTTTCGCCGAGGCCCGCAAGACGGATCGTGAGATCGTCCAGCGCATCATCGAGCCGGCGCAGCCTGCCGCCGAAGGCAAAGGAATCCGGGCTGAGTTGCGCCATGGCTCAGCTCCTGGCGAGGAGTTCGGCGCGCGGCACCGCGAAGCGAATCGCGAGGTCTGCGATGGCCGCGATGTCATCGAGATGCACCTGCGGCAGGGGCGCATCGGCGAAGGGCGTATCCGTGGCAATGGCACGGATCATCGGATCACCGGGATGCAGCGGCTCCCGGCCATTGGCGGCACGGAATACCTCGATCTTCGGATGGGTCTCGCGCTTGAAACCTTCGACCAGCACGAGTTCCGCCGGGCCGAGCCTCGCCAGCACTTGCCGCAGCGTGAGT
>JADCCH010000136.1 GCA_020252865.1 Methylobacterium sp. | reverse complement strand
CCTGCGAGGAATCCTTCTCGAATTCCTGCAGCAATTCGCGCTGGCGCCGCGTGAGATTCTGCGGTGTTTCCACCAGAACCTGCACATAGAGGTCCCCCATCTCCTTCGAGCGCAGAACCGGCATGCCCTTCGCACGCTGGCGGAACTGCTTGCCGGATTGCGTGCCCTCGGGAATCTTGATCACCGCCTCGCGGCCGTCGAGCGTCGGAACCCTGATCTCGGTGCCGAGCGCAGCGGCGACCATGGAAATCGGCGCACGGCAGAAGAGATCCGCACCGTCGCGGCTGAAGAAGCCATGCGGCTTCACCGACAGGAAGATATAGAGATCGCCCGGAGGCGCGCCGCGCGCGCCCGCTTCACCCTTGCCGGCAAGACGCATGCGCGTGCCATCTTCCACGCCGGCGGGAATTTCCACCGAGAGCGTCACCTCGCGCGTCACGCGGCCCGCGCCCGAGCAGGCGCGGCAAGGGTCCTCGATCACCTCGCCGCGACCCTGGCAGGCGGGGCAGGTGCGCTCGATCGTGAAGAAACCCTTCATGGCGCGCACACGACCGAGGCCGCCGCAGGTGCCGCAGGGCTTGGGCTTGGAGCCCGGTTTCGCACCCGTCCCCGAACAGGCCTCGCAGATGATGGAGGTGGGGACCTTGATGGCCATTTCCTTGCCGGAAAAGGCCTCCTCGAGGCTGATCTCCAGATTGTAGCGCAGGTCCGCCCCGCGCTCCCGCCCGCGCTGACTACCATCGCGACGGCCACCGCCGCCAAACACATCCCCGAAAATATCCTCGAAAATATCCGACATCGAAGACGCGAAATCCGGCCCGAAGCCGCCGGGACCACCGCCGCCATTCTCGAAGGCGGCATGGCCGAAGCGATCATAGGCCGCGCGCTTCTGGCCATCGGAGAGGACCTGGTAGGCCTCGTTGATTTCCTTGAAACGCCGTTCGGCCTCGGCATCACCGGGGTTCTTGTCCGGGTGGTACTGCATCGCGAGCTTGCGGAAGGCGCTTTTCAGCGCACCATCATCCGCGTTCCTCGCAACGCCCAGAACCTCGTAATAGTCACGCTTGGACATGCCTCAGGCTCCGGCATCCGGCAGAAGAAGGCCGCGCAAGTGGCGCGCGCGGCCCTGACGATCGGGGGAAAAGCCGCTCACAAGAAGCGCCCTTCGGAAGCGTTACGACTTCTTCTTGTCGTCCTTGGAGACGTCCTTGAACTCGGCGTCGATCACGTCTTCCGTCTTCACGCCATCCTTCTCGGCATCGGCCTTGGCGCTTGCCTCCTGCTCGGCCTTGTAGATCGTCTCGCCGATCTTCATCGCCGCCTGCATGAGGGCCTGCGTGCGCTCGCCGATCATCTCGGCATCCTCGCCGGCAAGCGCATCGCGCAGGGACTGGATGGCCGCCTCGGCACCGGACTTCTCGGCCTCGGGGAGCTTGTCGCCATGCTCTTTCAGCGACTTCTCGGTGGAGTGGATCAGGCTTTCGCCCTGGTTCCTGGCTTCCACCAGTTCACGGCGCTTCTTGTCTTCCTCGGCATTGGCCTCGGCTTCCTTGACCATCTTCTGGATATCGGCATCCGAAAGGCCGCCCGAGGCCTGGATGCGGATGGCCTGTTCCTTGCCCGTTGCCTTGTCCTTCGCCGAGACGTTCACGATGCCGTTGGCGTCGATGTCGAAGGTCACCTCGATCTGCGGCACGCCGCGCGGAGCAGCCGGCAGGCCCTCGAGGTTGAAACGGCCCAGCAGCTTGTTGTCCGCCGCCATCTCGCGCTCGCCCTGATAGACCTGGATGGTCACGGCCGTCTGGCCATCTTCCGCCGTGGAGAAGACCTGGCTTTTCTTGGTGGGGATCGTGGTGTTGCGGTCGATGAGGCGGGTGAAGACGCCGCCGAGCGTCTCGATGCCCAGCGAAAGCGGGGTCACGTCGAGCAGCAGCACGTCCTTCACGTCGCCCTGCAGCACGCCGGCCTGGATGGCCGCTCCGATGGCGACGACCTCATCCGGGTTCACGCCCTTGTGCGGCTCCTTGCCGAAGAAGGCCTTCACCACTTCCTGGATCTTCGGCATGCGGGTCATGCCGCCGACGAGCACGACCTCGTCGATCTGGCCAGCCTGGATGCCGGCATCCTTCAGCGCCTTCTTGCAGGGCTCGATGGTGCGCTGCACGAGATCATCCACAAGGCTTTCGAATTTCGCGCGGGAAAGTTTCAGCGCGAGATGCTTCGGGCCCGTGGCATCGGCCGTGATATAGGGCAGGTTGATCTCGGTCTGCAGCGCGCTTGACAGCTCGATCTTCGCCTTTTCGGCCGCTTCCTTCAGGCGCTGGAGGGCGAGCTTGTCCTTCTTCAGGTCGATGCCCTGCTCGCGTCTGAATTCATCCGCGAGATACTCGACGAGGCGCATGTCGAAATCCTCACCGCCGAGGAAGGTGTCCCCGTTGGTGGATTTCACCTCGAACACGCCATCGCCGATCTCGAGGATCGAGATATCGAAGGTGCCGCCGCCAAGGTCATAGACCGCGATGGTGCCGGTGGTCTTCTTGTCGAGACCATAGGCGAGTGCCGCCGCCGTCGGCTCGTTGATGATGCGCAGCACCTCGAGACCGGCGATTCGGCCGGCATCCTTGGTCGCCTGGCGCTGGGCGTCGTTGAAATAGGCCGGAACGGTGATGACGGCCTGCGTGACCGGCTGCCCGAGATAGCTCTCGGCCGTTTCCTTCATCTTCGTCAGGGTGAAGGCGGAGATCTGCGAGGGTGAATACTTCTTGCCATCCGCTTCCACCCACGCGTCGCCGTTATCGGCCTTCACGATGGAATATGGGACGAGGCCCTTGTCCTTCTGGGTCAGCGGATCGGCATAGGTGCGGCCGATCAGGCGCTTGATCGCGAAGAAGGTCTTCTCGGGGTTGGTGACCGCCTGGCGCTTCGCCGGCTGGCCCACGAGGCGCTCGCCATCCGGCGTGAACGCGACGATGGAAGGCGTGGTGCGCGCGCCTTCGGAATTCTCGATCACCTTGGGGGTCGAGCCTTCCATCACGGCAACGCAGGAATTGGTGGTGCCGAGGTCGATGCCGATAACTTTACCCATGTCTTTTGCTCCTCTTTTCCGGCGAGCGCCCTCCTCAGGTCCCGAAGCAACCGGGGAGGGAGTGATGACGGCCCCTTTAGGCCGAAACCTGGTTAAGAATTCAAGGAAATCCGACACCGAAAGGCGTTCGGAAACCGATCCTCGCGATATAGGAAGGAGGCTTCGCGCTCACAAGAGCGTGAGGTGCACAAATGTCACAATCCGATCTCTTCCCGGCTGCGCCCGCGCTTCGCCCTGTAGACCGGCAGCCGCCAGCCGAAGGCCAGCGCCGCACCCCGCAGCGCGAAGGCCGTGACCGTCCCCGCGACCACCGCAATATCCCTTGCCACAAAGCCCTGGAAAATGACGAAAGTGAGCGCGCCGAGAAAGGCCGCGGAGGCATAGATCTCGCCACGCATGATCGCGGCCTCTTCCGCGCCCATCATGTCGCGGATAAGGCCGCCGACCACCGCCGTCATCACCCCGCAGGTGACTGCAACCACCCCGCCATGGTCGAGCCCCGCCGCAGCCCCGACCACGCAGAACACCGCCATGCCCAGGGCATCGAGCCAGAGCAGCAAGCGCAGCCGCGATTCCGGGAGATGCGCCACGAAGAAGGTGAGCGCCGAGGCGATCGCCGCGACGATCAGTGCCGTCGTGTCCTTCACCCAGAAGACCGGCAGGTCCAGCACGAGATCGCGCATGGTGCCGCCGCCGATCGCCGTCACCGTGCCGAAGAACACGAAGGCGGCGATGTCCATCTGCTTGCGCGAGGCGACCAGCGCGCCCGAAACCGCGAAGGCGACGAGGCCGATCCAACCGGCGATGGCGAGAATATCGGAGATCATGTCAGGCTTATCGCATGATTCCCGTTGGTTTGCAGGCCCAAACCTCGTCAGGAGCCCACTTGCCCCGCCTCCCAGCCGAGCATGGCCCGCTTGCGCGTGAGGCCCCAATGGTAGCCTGTGAGCGCGCCGGATTTCCCCACCACCCGATGGCAGGGCACCACGAAGGAGACAGGGTTGCGACCCACCGCAGCGCCCACCGCACGCGCCGCACTCGGCTTTTCGAGCCTGCCGGCGATGGCGCCATAGGTGGTGGCCCTGCCCATGGGAATGCCGAGCAGGGTTTCCCAGACGCGCACCTCGAAATCGGTGCCGATGAGGAAGACGCGCAAGGGCCGTTCCGGCCGCCACTGATCCTGCTCGAAAATTCGCGCCGCGATGGGTGCGATCCGCTCGGGGAAGCGCCGGTAGGTCGCCCGCGGCCAGCGGCGCGTCATGTCCTCGAAGGCGGCCTGCTCACCGCCTTCATCCGCGAAAGCCAGACCGCATAATCCGCGCGCCGTGAGCATCGGCAGCGCAAGGCCGAAGGGCGAGGGCACGAAATCATAGGCAATTTCCAGCCCCTCCCCGCCGCTCTTGTATTCGCCGGGCGAGATCGCCTCATGTGTCACGAAGAGATCATGCAGGCGCGAGGGGCCGGAAAGGCCGGCTTCCAGTGCGGCATCGAGAAGTGGCAGCCCCTCATCGAGCAGCCGCTTGGCATGGTCGAGCGTCACGGCCTGCAGGAAGGCCTTGGGAGTGAGGCCAGCCCAGCGCCGGAACAACGCGGTGAGTTCCGCCGGCGTGAGGCTCACGGCATCGGCAATGGCCTCGATGCCCGGCTGTTCGCGGCTTTCCTCCGAGATGAAGCGGATGGCCCTGCGCACCAGCGCATAATCCGCGCCCTGCACGGCGAGCGGGGTGGAAGCAAGACGGTCGAGCATGGGACACTCCCGGGATGTTGCGCCGAGACTAGGCGCAGACGCACGTCCGGGCCACCCGATTTCGCTGGAAGCCTCAGCCGCGCTTGGCGGTGGCGAGCGCCTTCTGGAAGGCATCGGCGAATTCACCGCGCTCCTCGCGACCGAGGGCGGCAGCCACTTCCACACGCTCGCGGCCCTGCACGATCTCGATCTTTTCCGTCCCGAATTCGGGGTGCTCCTCGCGCTCGATGCGGGCCCAGGCCGGGTTGAAGCACTTCTCCCGCACGACGCCGCGCCAACTGACCGAGCGCAGGAGCAGTTCGATGCGCGAGACCACGACCTGCTCATAGGCGCGCGCCGTGGCGTTATGATACCGAAACGCCAGATAGATCAGCAGGATATCCAGCCCCAGAAACCCAAGAACCGGCCAAGCCCCCAGAAGGTAGAAGGGGATGGACATCGCCGTCGTGATGAACAGCAGAAAGGCCATCAGCCAGAACAGCCCGCGCGGCGACAGCGAGCGATGCGGCGTGATCACCGCATCGAAGACCGGGGATTCCCGGCTCTCATCCGTGCTTTTCGGGTTGTCTTGCGTCATCTCGCGCGATTTCAAGAGAGCCATATCGCGGACAACAATAGCGCGCGACGGGGCAATCGGAAGGGGTGGGGCATGGTGAAGGCCGGAGCGAAAGGTCGCAAGGCGAAGATGCGGCCGGCGGAGGAGGTGGCGGAAATCTTCCGCCGGCTCCATGCCATCAAACCCGAACCCAGGGGCGAACTCGAACATCTGAACGCCTACACGCTGCTTGTCGCCGTGGTGCTTTCCGCGCAGGCCACCGATGCGGGCGTGAACAAGGCGACGCGGCCCCTCTTCGCCATCGCCGACACGCCCGAGAAGATGCTCGCGCTGGGCGAGGACCGGGTGCGGGAATACATCAAGACCATCGGCCTTTTCCGCAACAAGGCCAGGAACGTCATCCTGCTCTCGCAGGCGCTGATCGAGCGCTTTGGCGGGGCTGTGCCGGCCAGCCGCGATGATCTCGTGACCCTGCCCGGCGTCGGGCGGAAAACCGCGAATGTGGTGCTGAACATGGCGTTCGGCCACGCGACCTTCGCAGTGGATACGCATGTGTTCCGCGTTTCGAACCGCCTGCCGCTTGCGCCCGGCAAGACGCCGGAGCAAGTGGAAGCGGGCCTCGAGAGGCTGGTGCCGGAGCCCTACCGGATGCACGCGCATCACTGGCTCATCCTGCACGGACGCTACACCTGCAAGGCCCAGCGCCCGGAATGCTG
>JADCCH010000135.1 GCA_020252865.1 Methylobacterium sp. | reverse complement strand
CATTTCACGGCCGAGCGTATCCAGGCCCAGTTCCGCATGAACCCGACCTGCCTGCGCGTTATCCATCGCGGCACGAATTTCGAAACCTTCTCGCCGGACAGGGTCCCACCCGCGCGCGTCGAAAAGATCCGCCGCGGCTGGCTGGTGGCACCGGAGGAACGCGTGGTGCTGCTCGCGGGGCGCCTCACGCCCTGGAAGGGGCAGAAGGTGCTGATCCGCGCGGCTCAGGTGCTGCGCGAGCGGGGCTATCGCGATCTCGTCTTCATCCTCGCGGGCGATCCGCAGGGCCGGGACGGGTATGTCGCGGAGATCGACCAGCTGATCAGCGAGAACCAGCTGGGCGGCGTGGTGCGTCGCGTGGGGCATGTCTCGGACATGCCTGCGGCGCTTGCGGCCTCCGCGCTTGTGGCCGTGCCCTCGACCTCACCGGAAGCCTTCGGCAGGGTGGCGGTGGAAGCGCAGGCGATGGGTGTGCCGGTGGTGGTCTCGAACCTCGGCGCCGTGCCCGAAACGGTGCTCGCGCCCCCGCAGGTGCGGCCCGACCAGCGCACCGGCTGGCGTGTTGCGCCCGACAACCCGGAAGAACTTGCCGATGCCATTGCCGAGGCCATCGACTTGATGCCCAGCGCCTTCCAGCAGCTCGCTGATCGCGCCCGCACGCATGTGATGGCGCGCTTCTCGCTCGAACGGATGGTGAGCGAAACGCTCGATTGCTATTCGGCGCTGCTCGCGGATCGCGGCAACCGTTGACAAAACGGGCGAACACAACGAATTTCGCATGCATTCCGGAGAATTTGGTGGCATGGAATCGCGATCCTTTCCCGGATGCGCGCCAGCGATGGCGCAACTTGTTGCAACAGACCCAGGAGAAGACCCATTCGCAGGCCCATGAGAACCGCTCCCGTCCCCGCCAAGGACGGTCCGAGAATCAACCGCGATATCCGCGTGCGCGAAGTGCAGGTGATTGACGCCGATGGCTCGAACAAGGGCGTGCTGAACGTCTTCGATGCCATCCAGATCGCCGAGGAACAGGGGCTCGATCTGGTCGAGGTTGCCCCGAACGCCACGCCCCCGGTCTGCAAGATCATGGATTACGGCCGCTTCCGCTTCCAGGAGCAGAAGAAGGCCGCCGAGGCGCGCAAGAAGCAGAAGGTCATCGAAATCAAGGAGATCAAGCTTCGCCCGGCCATCGACGACCACGATTACGGGGTCAAGATGAAGGCGATGAAGGGCTTCTTCGAGGAAGGCAACAAGGTGAAGATCACCCTGCGCTTCCGCGGCCGCGAAATGGCCCACCAGGATATCGGCATGAAGGTGCTGGACCGGGTGAAGCTTGATATCGTGGACATCGCCAAGGTGGAGCAGGAGCCGAGCTTCGAGGGCCGCCAGGTGGTGATGGTACTCGCGCCGAAGTGAGGCGGGGGCCGAAATGGGGCTCGCCGCCCTGTTTTCGCTTGAACTTTCGGGCGCGCTGGCTTACTGACGCGTCTTCATTCGAACCGCCCGGCCGGTAAGGGCTGCCGTGGCGGTTCTTTCATGCGTGCCGAATTCCGGCTTGCCGGAGGGGCGCCTCCAGAAGAAGCGGAGAAAGCGAAATGCCCAAGCTGAAGACCAAGTCCGGTGCGAAGAAGCGCTTCAAGATCACCGGCACCGGCAAGGTGAAATACGCCCAGTCCGGCAAGCGCCATGGCATGATCAAGCGCTCGACCAAGCAGATCCGCGAGCATCGCGGCACGGCCGTCCTGTTCAAGACCGATGGCGACAACATCAAGAAGTACTGGCTCCCGAACGGCTAACGGAAGCTTTTGCAAGCGAAGCATGTCCTCGCGCAGGCGGGGACAGACCCCGGTTCGCGTGAAGCAAATGCGACCCAGATCAGAAATCAGAGCGCCGCGCGCTCTCGTTTGAAGAAAACGATCAGCCAGACACAAGGAATTGAGCCATGTCTCGTGTGAAGAGGGGCGTGACCTCCCACGCCAAACACAAGAAAACCTACAAGGCCGCCAAGGGCTTCTATGGCCGCCGCAAGAACACCATCCGCACCGCGAAGGCCGCCGTCGATCGCGCGATGCAATATGCGACGCGTGACCGCCGCGCCAAGAAGCGCACGTTCCGCGCGCTCTGGATCCAGCGCATCAACGCCGCCGTGCGCGAATTCGGCCTGACCTACAGCCGTTTCATCGATGGCCTCGCGAAGGCGGGCGTCGAGGTGGATCGCAAGGTGCTGTCCGAACTCGCGATCCACGAGCCGGAGGCCTTCAAGGCCATCGTCGAGAAGGCGAAGGGCGCGCTGCCGGCTGCGGCCTGACGCGTTTTCCAATATCTGGGATCAACAACAGGCGGCCCTTCGCGGGGCCGCTTTTTTGTTGCGCGCTGTGGGCCGCGCCCTCCTGCTGCAGTCGGATGCCTCGCCGGAACTCCCGGCTCAGGACGCTCGAATCGGCCGGGAATCCGGTTGTGTTCAGACCAAAATACCACGCAAAAATTGTAATCAGCGGGCAAAAAATTTAGGCAGGTTTGCCCAATTATTGTAATTTATCAATTTGTTAAGAGGAAATTATGTGGCAAATGAGCAGCGCGCCTCGATGATATGCGGAATCAGCATGCTTCGTGTTTGACTTGTTAACCATCGCGGCGCTCCCGTGGCGGGGACAGTTAAAAAAGGAGCTTTCCCATGGTTCGTTCTGCTCTTTTCGCGACGGCCCTTTTTGTCGGCACCGGCGCTTTCGCAGCCGATCTCGGAGCGAAGAAGCCGAGCCCCGCAGCGCCCGCTCCTTCGGCGGCCTGCAAGGAGAACAAGGGTCTTCCGGTCGATGCGTTCGGCTTCGCCACCGGCTCGGATGTGTCCGATCTCGGTGCCTGGGGCATCGCGGTCGACAATGTGTATGTCGCGGGTGGGCGCGGTGGTCGCGCCTATGGCTATACCGGCACGCTGCAGGTCTCGGGCTCCTTCCTTCCATGCTTCGAGATCGGCCCTTACGCCTACTACAACATCGCCGGTTACAAGCCTTATGGCGGTGTGGAGCGCCAGGGCACGCTCCTCGGCGGCGGCGTCGAGATGAAGTACAAGTTCCTCGGTCGCGCGACCCATGGGGTGGGCCTGACGCTTGCGGTGAGCCCGAATATCGGCCGCTATAACGGCTTCTCGATCTTTGGCGGACGCGATGCGGTGTTCGGCAACTCCTACCGATTGCTGGCTGATGCCGAGCTGGTGAGGGGCAAGCTCTTCGGTGCCCTGAACGTCGAACTCTTCCAGAGCGCCTATGCCGACACGCTGCCGGGCTTCCGCAACCTCTCGCAGTTCAACCTGCGTGGCGCGCTGACCTCGCCGGTGACCGACTCGCTCTATCTCGGCGCCGAGGCAAGCTTCCAGGTCGCCAAGACCGGCATGTGGATGGATGGCAGCTTCCGTGCCACGGCCGCCTATATCGGCCCGTCCTTCCTCTGGGCCATCAACGACAAGTTCACGCTCAACGGCACCTGGGCCTATCAGGTCTATGGCAACGACAAATCGGGCCCGGACAAGCGCTTGGGCACTCAGGTGTTTCCGTTGCATCAGGCGCGCCTGAAGCTGGCCTATGCCTTCTGAGGCCAATACCTCCCGCATTCGAAAGGCCCGCACCGGCGGGCCTTTTTCGTTTTGCCGCGCCGATTGGCTTGACGCGTGACTTTCCGCCAATCAGAAGCATCCCCAACAACGAAACGGGGTCACCATGTCGGATCTGGCGCTGCTCGAAACGGAACTGATGGGCGAGATCGCCCAGGCCGCGAACGAAGAGGCGCTCGAGGCGCTCCGGGTGAAGGCGCTCGGCAAGAAGGGCTCGATCTCCGGCCTGCTCGCGACGCTCGGCAGTCTTGCGCCCGAGGATCGCAAGAGCTTCGGTGCCAGCATCAACGCCGTGAAGGACCGCGTGACGGAGGCGCTCGCCACCCGCCGCATCACCCTGAAGGATGCCGCGCTTGATGCGCGCCTCGCCGCCGAGCGTGCCGATGTCACGCTGCCCGTGCGCGAGAGCGGGCTCGAGGCGGGCCGCATCCACCCGATCAGCCAGGTGATGGACGAATTGACGGCCATCTTTGCCGATCTCGGCTTCGCGGTTGCGGAAGGCCCGGATATCGAGAGCGACGATTACAACTTCACGAAGCTGAACTTCCCCCTGGGCCACCCCGCGCGCGAGATGCACGACACCTTCTTCTTCGCTGCTGACGACAAGGGCGAGCGGAAGCTGCTGCGCACGCATACCTCGCCCGTGCAGGTGCGCACCATGCTGAGCCAGAAGCCGCCGATCCGCGTGATCTGCCCCGGCCGCACCTATCGCTGCGATTCCGACCAGACCCATACCCCGATGTTCCATCAGGTCGAGGGGCTGGTGATCGACCGGGAGGCCAATCTCGGCCAGCTGAAATGGGTGCGGGAAGAGTTCTGCAAGGCTTTCTTCGAGGTGCCGCAT
>JADCCH010000134.1 GCA_020252865.1 Methylobacterium sp. | reverse complement strand
GCCGCCTCGATGGTCGCGTTCAGCGCCAGCAGGTTGGTCTGCGAGGCGATCGACTTGATCATTTCGACGACCTCCACGATCTTTCTGCCGGCCTCGCTGAGGCGCTGGGCGGCGCGGTCGGTCTCATGCACCTTGTCCGCGGCGGCAGCGGCATAGGTCGAGGATTGCTCGGCCTGCCGACCGATTTCCTGGATCGAGCTTGCGAGTTCGCTGGTATTGCCGGCAAGGGCCTGTACGCTTTCCGATGCCTCATGCGACGCGGCGGCAACGGCCGTGGATTGCTCGGTCGCTGTGCGCGAGACTTCCAGCATCGAATTGGCGGCCTGCTCGAGTTCGCTCGCGGTCTGGGTGACCGAATGCACGATGCTTGCGCTGGCCTGTTCGAATTCACGGATGTTCTGCTCGATCTCGGCCGCGCGCTGAAGCTGGCGCTTCTGCTCTTCTTCCGCCCGCAAGCGCATGGCCGCGCGCTCGATCGCACCTTGGCGGAAGCTCTGCATGGCGCGCGAGATGTCGCCGAGTTCATTGCGGCGCTCCGTGCCGGAGATTTCGGCGTCGAGATCGCCGGCAGCCAGCCTGTTCAAGGCCTCGACCGAGCGCTTCAGGGGCGCAGCCACGCCGAAGGCAACATACCAGGCGGCCACCATGCCCATGATGCAGGCGAAGGTGGTGAGGATGAGCAAGGCGAGTTTGGCCTGCGCGCCGATCCGCTCGGAAGCCTCGTAATCGCTTTTCGAATGGTTGAGCTGGTGCTCGATGATCTCGGCGATCTTCTCGGTGCCGGGATCGATGGCATTGTACATGTCCTTCACGATGAAGGCTTCGAGGCCCTTCATGTCGGCCTTTTCGAGCAGGGCGATCATGTCGAGCGTGGCCTTGCGGGCCAGGGAGAGTTTGCCCTGTGTCTCGCCGATCAGCTTGCGCTCGGCCTCCGTGCTGGCCTGGGCGACGTATTCCGGCCAGAGCTTGTCGATCTCGGCCATGGCGACCCTCATCGCCTTCAGGGATTGCTCGGGCTTGAAATTGCCGTTGCGCGCCTTGTGGGCGGCATCGACCACGTCCACCGCATACCGATCGGAAATGACCTTCAGGTTTCGAAGGGGGATGACGTGAGAACGGTAGATTTCATCGAGCGCGGCGGTCTTCTCGTTGAGCGCAAACCACGCGGTTCCGGCAACGCCCACGGTAAGCGTGAACACCACCAGGAAGGCGGTGATGAGCCGAGTGGAAATCTTGTGCATATCGCTCCCCGGAACATTGGCAACTTCGGTATCCGACTGCCGCTTGGGTAGAATTCCTCCGGACGATTCATATTGCGAGGGTTGTAACCTTGCGGTTAATTCAGGCGAAGAAACAATTCGGGGTTGCTGGGATAAAGCTCGATTTTCCAGGTTCGTGGCGCAAGTCAGGCAGTTTTCACCCCGAATCGACCGATCAGAGATCGACCAGTTCCTCGGCGAAGGCCGCGCGCTCCTGGATGAAGGCGAAGCGGGATTCGGGCCGGTTGCCCATGAGGCGCTCGACGGATTCATCGGTCTCCGCCTTGGTCTCGGCGGACACCACGACGCGCAGCAGCGTGCGCTTCCTGGGGTCCATCGTGGTGGATTTGAGCTGCTCCGGGTTCATCTCGCCCAGCCCCTTGAAGCGCCCGACCTCCGGCTTCCTGCCCTTGAAGTCGCGCGCGAGCAGCTCCTCCTTGTGCGCGTCGTCACGGGCATAGACGGTTTTTCCGCCATGCGTGATGCGATAGAGCGGCGGCACGGCGAGGAAGAGATGCCCGTTCTCGATGAGCTTCGGCATCTGGCGGTAGAAGAAGGTGATGAGCAGCGAGGCGATATGCGCGCCATCCACATCCGCGTCGGTCATGATGACGATGCGGCCATAGCGCAGGTCATCCTCGCGATACTGTGGGCCTGTGCCGCAGCCAAGCGCAAGCAGGAGATCGGCGATCTGCTGGTTCGCCTGGAGCTTGTCCTTGCCGGCATTGGCGACGTTGAGGATCTTGCCGCGCAGGGGGAGCACGGCCTGTGAGGCGCGGTCGCGCGCCTGCTTCGCGGAGCCGCCGGCCGAATCCCCCTCGACGATGAAGAGTTCCGAGCCCTGCGCGGCGGAGAGCGTGCAATCCGCGAGCTTGCCGGGCAGGCGCAATTTCCGCACCGGGGTCTTGCGCGCAACATCCTTCTCGGCGCGGCGGCGCAGGCGATCCTCGGCGCGCTCGATGACGAAATCGAGGAGCCGATTGGCGTTGTTCGGGTTGCCCGCGAGCCAGTGATCGAAAGCATCGCGGATCGCGGTATCGACGATGCGCGAGGCCTCGGCTGTGGCGAGCTTGTCCTTGGTCTGGCCCACGAATTCCGGCTCGCGGATGAAGACCGAGAGCATCACCGCCGCGCCCG
Source organism: Methylobacterium sp. (assembly GCA_020252865.1). Lineage (GTDB taxonomy): Bacteria > Pseudomonadota > Alphaproteobacteria > Rhizobiales > Beijerinckiaceae > Rhabdaerophilum. Next base: position 8,204 of record JADCCH010000134.1, on the reverse strand, counting down.
TCATCACGTCGTCGGAGGTGATGCTGGCGGCGCGCTTCGTCTGCCCGATACGCTCGGCATGGTCCTTCAGCGCGCGCAGCAGCGCCACGCGCAAGCCGGCCTCATGCGTGCCGCCATCGGGCGTCGGCACGGTGTTGCAATAGGAGGAGACGAAGCCGTCATCGTGCTGGAACCAGGCGAGCGCCCATTCGCAGGCGCCGTGGCCCTGCTTGTCGAGCTTGCCGGCGAACATCTCCTCCACGACGAGCGGTTTGCCTTCCACCTCGCGCGCGAGATAGTCGGACAGGCCGCCTGGGAAACGCAAAACCGCGCGATCCGGAGTTTCCGAGCCCGCCACCAGGGCAGGATCGCAAGCCCAGCGGATTTCCACGCCGCGGAAGAGATAGGCCTTCGAACGCGCCATCTTGTAGAGGCGGGCGGGCGAGAAGGCAGAGCCGGATTTGAAGATCTCGGCATCCGGCTTGAAGCGCACGGTGGTGCCGCGCCGGTTGCGGATGGCGCCGAGATGCTCCAGCGGACCCAGCGGAACGCCGCGCGAAAAGCGCATGCGGTAAAGCTTCTGCTCGCGCGCGACCTCCACCTCGACCAGCTCGGAGAGAGCGTTGACGACCGAGACGCCGACGCCATGCAGGCCGCCGGAGGTCTCGTAGGCCTTGCCGTCGAACTTGCCGCCGGCATGGAGCGTGCACATCACGATCTCGAGCGAGGATTTGCCCGGGAATTTCGGATGCGCATCCACGGGGATGCCGCGGCCATTATCGGCCACCGTGAGGAAGCCGTCGGATGCAAGGTGGATGTCGATGAAGGTCGCATGGCCGGCGACGGCTTCATCCATGGAGTTGTCGAGCACTTCCGCGAAGAGGTGGTGCAGCGCCTTCTCGTCGGTGCCGCCGATATACATGCCGGGGCGGCGGCGCACGGGTTCGAGGCCCTCGAGCACCTCGATCGCCGAGCCATCATAGCCGCCGGAGGAGGGCGGCGCGGGCGGCGGCGGCGGCGGGGCGGGGTTCTTGCCGCCGGCATGCCCGCTCGCGGGCGCGTCTGGTGGGACGGGCGGCTCTCTCCCGGAACTGGTGACGGGAACGGCGGCCGGTTTCGGGGCCAGCTTCGCTTCGCGCACCATGTCCTGCGCGGCTTTTTCCAGCTGGCCGAAGAGATCGAGGGCGGGCGAGGATTTCGAGGACATCAGGACCGGAGGGTTGGGCAACGCTGACAATGATTCGTTCAATCCACAGCATGCCACAAGCGGGGGTGGGAATTCCTCCCCCCGTTGCCGGTTTTCCCGCTTTTTGAACCGTCAGACGGCGATCTTCCCGCCACCCTTCCTCGTGATCGCCACGATGGAAGGGCGAGGCGGCAGGTTAGGCTTGAAATCCGGCCAGCGTGTGGAGGGATCATCGAAGGTGGAATCCTTCCCCCAGGCCTTCCATTCCTTGCCGTCCTCGGCCGGGTGCTGAACCGCGATGAAGAAGGTCTGCATATCCGGTGTCATGCAGGGGCCGCACACCTCGGCACCGGCCGGTGCCCGATAGAAATGCTTCGATGTGCCGCGCGCCGCGCCTTCCGTATCCAGCGCCCAGATTCCATCGGAGCGGCCGTTGAAGTCATCCGCATTGCCGTCGGTGGAGATCCACATGCGGCCCATGGCGTCGAAGGCGCAGTTATCCGGATTGGAGAACCAGCCGTCCTTCGAGGTCAGCGGGTTGAAGTTCGCACCGACGGTGGCTACGGAAGGATCGCCGCATTTCACGAGGATTTCCCACTTCATCCTCGCGGCGGATTGATCCCCTTCCGGCGGGGTGAGTTCCACGATATGCCCGTGCTTGTTATCCGCGCGCGGGTTGACGGCATCCACCTCATTGGGCTTCCGGCCGGCATTCTTGGTCAGCATGATGTAGATCCTGCCGGTCTTCGGGTTGGCCTCGACATCCTCCGGACGGTCGAGTTTCGTCGCACCGAGAAGGTCGGCCGCGCGCCGCGTCTCGATCAGCACATCGGCCTGGCTCGCAAAGCCGTTGGCGGCGGTGAGCGGGCCCTGCCCGAAGATGAGGGGCAACCATTCCATCGTGCCATCCGCGCCGAATTTCGCGACCGAGAGCACGCCCTCGTCGAGCAAATTCATGTTCTCAGCGCGCTTGCCCGGCACCACCTTGCCCCTGGTCACGAAGCGATAGACGTAATCGTTGATCTGGTCGTCGCCGGAATAGAGCACGTATTGCCCGCCCTTCGGGTTGACGATGCCCGCCGCACCCTCGTGCTTGAAGCGGCCGAGAGCGGTCCGCTTCTTGGGCATGGAGGTGGGGTCATAGGGGTCGATCTCGACGATCCAGCCGAAGCGGTTGGGTTCGTTCGGCTCCTTCTCGACCTTGAAGCGATCGACATAATGCCCCCAGGCATAGCGGCGACCGGGAATGCCGATGCGCTTCCAGTTCGCCTCCTCGCGATGCCCGGCCGGAACGGGGCCGAGGGAGTAGTTGTTGATGTTTTCCTCGCAGGTAACCCAGGTCCCCCAGGGCGTGGTGCCGCCCGCGCAATTGTTGATCATCCCGAGCACGCGGCGGCCCGTGGGATCGGCCTTGGTCTTCATGCGATCATGCCCCGCGGCCGGTCCGGTGATTTCCATCGGCGTTTCGGCGGTGATGCGGCGGGCATATTTCGAACGCTCGACCACGGCCCATTTGCCATCCTTGCCGCGCTCGATTTCCACCACCGAACCCCCATGGGCCATCATCTCCACCTCGGCCATCTGCCGGGTGATCTTGGCGGGATCGGCCGAGCGGGCATCGGAGACGGATTTCAGACCGGGAAAAAGCAGCTCCGTGCTCGTGTATTCGTGGTTCACCGCGAGCAGGCCGCGATTGCTGCCCTTCAGCGGGAAATAGCCCAAGAAATCGTTGTTGTAGCCGAATTGCCGGGCCTGCCGCGCGCCGGTCTGCGCCATCGGATCAAAGGGCAGGGCATCGGGCATGATCGGGTCGCCCCAGCGGATGAGGATATCCGCGTCATAGCCTTCGGCAATGTGGTGATTGCCATCGACACCGGCTGTCACCTCCTTGAAACTGAAAGCGGATCTCGTACTTTTCGCGGTCTGCGCCTGCGCCTGCGCCGGCCCGGCGGCCATGAACCCTGCTGCCATGAACCCTGCGGGCAGGGCCGCTGCGAGCACGGTGCTCGCGAGAAGGCCGCGCATGAGGTCGCGACGATCCATGCGCTCGGCGATGATGTCGCCGATGGTCGGGCTCGTGGTCGGGTTGGTCTCGTTGTCCTCGTCGTCATCCATGCCGTCGATGGCTTCGAAGCTCGCGCGCTCTGTCGTGTTCATGGTGCTTACCCCTGATGTCTTTTGCCAGCGAAACATGTCCTTTCGAGATTGGCAAATCTCCATGACAGCCGCATGTCCGGGATGGCTCGCCGATGACCGGCGCATTCAGCAAAACTTCACGATCGGAATGGAAAATCGCAGGCGTTCGAATCGCTGTTCCGCCCACGAGGTTGTGCCATGTACTCGCCCCGCATGAAGTCGCTCGAAACCTGCGCCCATGCGGCCGGCGGCGCCTTCGGCTGCTGCGAGGATGATTTCGAGCCCCGCCATGCCGTGCATCCCGGGCGGGTGAGGAAGTTGACCATGCTCGCGGTGCTGGCCGGGCTGTTCACGCTGGCGGCTGGCCATCATTTCGGCTTCACCAGGGTGATCGCCGCGCTGCCGGGCCTGCGCGCCCCGGTCTGAGCCGTGATCGTGCTTCAGCCCCTGCTGTGTCGCGCGGAAGCCGGGGTTCAGCTCCCGGACGCCCGATTCCATGGCTCCTCAGCCTGGCGCACTCACAGGCTGAAACTCGTGCCGCAGCCGCAACTCGCGGTCGCCTGCGGATTGCGGATCTGGAAGCTCTGGCCCAGCAACTCGGTGACGAAATCGAGTTCCGAGCCTTCGAGATAGGGAGCGGAAACCGGGTCCACGAGCACCGTGATTCCCTCGCGCTCGATGCTGAGGTCGTCGGGCTTCACTTCCGTCTCGATCGAATAGCGATACTGGAAGCCCGAGCAGCCGCCGCCTTCCACAGCCACGCGCATCATCGCGCCGGGCTTCTCCCTGGACAGGATGAAAGCAAGTCGCTTCGCGGCGCTTTCGGTCACCGCCAGCGGCGGCTTCTCCGGCCGGACGACGGGAGGAGGCGCGACGATATCGGTCGCGGAAAGGGCAAATTTCGGAGTCATCATCGTTTCCGGTCAGGGTTCAAGGCCCTGCCGCCTTTTGCGTGACTGGTGCATTTGAATGTAAGGAGGGCGCGGCCCGCCCGCAAGATTCATGACAAGGCCGACGATCACGATGCTGTTCACCCGCGAGCGCCCGCTCTCGCCCTTCGCCGTCGACCACCGCGCCTCGCGCGGGCGGCTCTTTCCGGCCGAGCCTTCGCCGACGCGCACGCAATTCCAGCGCGATCGCGATCGCATCATCCATTCCACCGCCTTTCGCCGCCTGAAGCACAAGACGCAAGTGTTCGTGGAGCACGAGGGCGACCATTACCGCACGCGCCTCACGCATACGATCGAGGTGAGCCAGATCGCCCGCGCGCTCGCCCGCAATCTCGGCCTCGACGAGGATCTCGCGGAGGCGCTGGCCCTCGCGCATGATCTTGGCCACACTCCGTTCGGTCATGCCGGGGAGGATGCGCTCGACGCGTTGATGGCCCCGCATGGCGGATTCGACCACAACGCGCAGGCCCTGCGCATCGTCACGCGTCTCGAACAGCGCTATGCCGGGTTTGACGGGCTGAACCTTTCCTGGGAGACGCTCGAAGGCCTCGTGAAGCATAACGGACCGCTCGTCGCGCCTGACGGAGAGCCCATCGGCCGCTACCGCGCGAGAGGCGTGCCGCTCGCGATTTGCGAATTCGATGCGCTTTTCCCGCTTGATCTCGCAAGCCATGCCTCGGCGGAAGCGCAGGTGGCCGCCATTGCCGATGATATCGCCTACAACGCCCATGACATTGATGACGGCCTGCGCGCCGGGCTCTTCGGCATCGACGACCTGCGCGATGTTCCGCTGATCGGGCTGATCATCGCGGAGATCGACACGAAATGGCCGGGCCTCGAGGCTTCGCGCTTTGCCCATGAGATCATGCGGCGGGTCATCACGCGGCTGGTCGAGGATGCGGGGCGGGAGGCTGAGCGGCGGATCATGCGGCTGGACCCGCGTTCGGCCGGGGAGATCCGCCGCGCGCCATACCCCGTCATCGCCTTTTCCGGCGAGATGGCGCTGGAGGAAAAGGCGCTGAAGGCGTTCCTCTTCGAAAAGATGTATCGCGCCCCGCGCGTGATGGTCATGCGGGGGCAGGCGGAGCGCATCCTGCGCGCGCTCTTCCAGCGCTACATGGCCGACCCCGCCGCCATGGGGGCACCGGAAGGCGAAGCGGCACGCCCCCGCGCGATTGCGGATTACATTGCGGGCATGACCGACCGCTTCGCGCTGGCCGAATTCCAGCGCCTGTTTGACGAAACGCCGCCGCTTCGCTAGGCCGCGAGCCCCGCTTGTCTTCGCCATCCTCGCCTGAGGAAATGGCCGTTTCGCTGGTGTTCCGCATGAACCTGTTCTCGTCCTTCGCCGCCGATGTGCAGGCGGCCCTCCGCGCCCTGCCGCTCACCTCCGGCCTTCCGGCCGAAGCGCTGGCGCGCGTCACGGTCGAGCCCCCGCGCGATGCGAGCCATGGCGATCTTTCCACCAACGCCGCCATGGTGCTGGCGAAGGAAGCGAGGACGAACCCGCGCGCGCTCGCGGCCGAGATCGTCGCCGCGCTCGAAAAAACCGGCCGCTATGTGAAACTCGATGTCGCGGGGCCCGGCTTCATCAACGCGACGCTTCCGCCTTCGGATTATCATGAGGTGCTGCGCGCCGTGCTGAAGGCCGGAGTGGCGTTCGGCCGTTCCGATCTCGGCAGGGGCCGGAAGATCAATGTGGAATATGTCTCCGCCAACCCTACCGGGCCGATGCATATCGGCCATGGGCGCGGCGCGGTTTACGGCGATGCGCTGGCGACCTTGCTCTCGGTTGCGGGTTATAATGTCACGCGCGAATACTACATCAACGACGCCGGCGCGCAGGTTGATGTGCTCGCGCGCTCGGCCTTCCATCGCTATCGGGAGGCGCTGGGCCGCGATCCAGGCCCGGTGGGTGAGGGGCTCTATCCTGGCGATTACCTCGTGCCGGTTGGCAAGAAACTCGCGGAGGATTTTGGCGAGACTCTCGAAAGCCTCCCCGAGAGTGAATGGCTTCCGAAGGTGCGCGCCATCGCCATCGACGCCATGATGGACATGATCCGCGACGACCTCGCCGCGCTCAACGTGAAGCACGATGTGTTCTTCTCGGAAGCCTCGCTGCAGGGCAAGAACGCGGGCGAGGGCGATCGCGTCGCCGCAACCATCCAGGATTTCCGGGATCGCGGCCTCATCTATCAGGGCCGTTTGCCGCCGCCCAAGGGCCAGAAGGACGAGGATTGGGAGGATCGCGAGCAGGCGCTCTTCCGCGCGACCGATTTCGGCGATGATGTGGATCGTCCGCTCATGAAATCGGATGGCAGCTACACCTATTTCGCGTCCGATATCGCCTATCACGCGAACAAGTTCAGCCGCGGCTTCGCCGAGATGATCGATGTCTGGGGCGCAGACCATGGCGGCTACGTGAAGCGCATGCAGGCGGCGACTCGCGCGGCCACCGGCGGCAAGGGCAGCCTCGAGGTGCGCCTCTGCCAGCTCGTGAAGCTGATGCGCAATGGCGAACCGGTGAAGATGAGCAAGCGCGCGGGCGATTTCATCACGCTGCGCGACGTCATCGACGAGGTTGGCCGCGATGCGATCCGCTTCATGATGCTCGACCGCAAGAACGACCAGGAGCTGGAATTCGACCTCGCCAGGGTGCTGGAGCAATCGAAGGACAACCCGGTCTTCTATGTGCAATACGCCCATGCCCGCACGGCGAGCGTGTTCCGGCAGGCCGAAACGCTGGTGATACCGCCGGTCACGGATGCCGAAATGGTCATGGCCGATCTTGCAATTCTCAACGATGAGTTGCAGGCTGCCCTTATTCGACTCATCGCGCAGTATCCGCGTCTGGTGGAGCAGGCGGCGCTCAGCCGCGAGCCCCATCGCATCGTTTTTTTCCTCTACGATCTTGCAAGTGCCTTTCACGGCTTGTGGAACAAGGGCAAGGAATTGCCCGATTTGAGGTTTATTAATAACGATGATCGAAAAGGGACACTGGCGAAGCTGGCTCTCGTGAAGGCTACGAGAACGGTGCTCGCGAATGGCCTCGCAATTCTCGGCGTCTCTGCGCCGGACGAGATGCGCTAGGGCGACGCGGGCATCGCGTGTCCATTCGGCGAGCGGTCGTCAATCGTGGCGGCGTTGCAGGAAGGGAAGTCGCGTTCATGACCCTCAAGAATGAGCCCCGGCGCGAGCCGTCTCTCGCGGACCTCGAAGCTTTCGACCGTCTCTTGCGGGACAGCCTCAAGGCCGATGGCCTGGAGCCTGCCGCCGTGCCGCTCCAGCCCGCGCAAACGCCGCAGCCGGCAATCAAGGCTGATTCGGCTTTGGCCGAGTTCAACCGCCTCGTGGAAACGCCCGTGGTGTTCGAGGCACCGGGCGGACCGCCGAGCGTTTCGCGCATTTCGGCCATCGAGCAGGCCTTGCGGTCCGATCTCGACAAGCCGCCGCAACTCGTTCCCGCCGTGTCGAGCGAGGCCGCTCGGACGCCCGGGCGCGATCCGCTGCTGGATTTCGAGGAAGAATTGCGTCGTTTCGAAGCGATGAGCCGCCCTCCGCTTCCGGCCAATCCGGTCGAACCGCTCCGCGCGGAATATGGGGGCGATGCGCGGATGCCTTCCCGGCAGGGTTGGTCGGATTCCGGGCCGCCCGTTTCCCCGGATGGCCGGGCGCCCGAGCCGCAGGCGATCACCGAGCCGGAATTTGACCCGTCCGATACGCATCAGGCGCTGGCTGCGACCGAGGACCGCCTCAATGCCGAGGCCGAGGCCGCGGCCGTCGCCGGCAATGCCGCCTTCGCGGCGGGCACCAGGGAAGGCGCGGGGCGCTCGCGCGGGATTTTCCTCGCGCTCGGCGGCGTGGCCGTGACCGGCCTCGCGGTGATTGGCGGCCTCGCGCTCTTCTCCGGCGGAACGAAAAACCAGACCGCGTCCGGCGGCAATGTCCCGGTG
>JADCCH010000133.1 GCA_020252865.1 Methylobacterium sp. | reverse complement strand
GGGAGATAGGCGAACAGTTCGTCATGACGCTGGAAATAGCCGCTGGCCGCGGCATTCAGCACCCCCCGGGTCGCGTTCTGGTGCGTCAGTGGAATGCCCTTCGGCACGCCCGTGGTGCCCGATGAATGCAGCAGCACCGCGTAATCGCCAGGCTGGGCGGCGTTCAGCAGCCGCGCGATCAGATCGGGTTCCGCCGCCAGGCGCTTCCGGCCGTTGTCGATCAGTGCATCAAGCGAAACCAGCCGGTTGCCTGGATAGCCGCGCAGGCCGCGATCGTCATCAAAGGCAATGACCTCGGGGCGACCTGTGGCATCATGCAGTTCGATCAGCTTGTCGACCTGCTCCTGATCCTCGGCGATCGCGACCTTTGGCGCGCCGTGACGGGTTGCGGCGATCAGCTCCTCCAGCGGCACATCGGGATAGGCGGGGGAGGGAATCGCGCGCAGCATCATCGCTGCGAACATCGCGTAATAGAGCCGCGGGCGGTTGTCGCCGATCAGCGTCATCACGTCGCCAGGCTCGAGGCCGATGCTCTCCAGCCCGGCGGCAATGGCCATCGTCTCGTCCAGCACTTCGGCCCAGCTCTGCTCCTGCCATATGCCGTAGCGGCGCTCGCGGAAGGCGATGCGGCTGCCATAGGTCACGGCATTGCGATGCAGGGCGGCAATCAGGGTTGCGGGTTCGCCATCGGGTGCCTTGGCCCAGGGGAGGGACGCGGGGTTCATGCTGCCTCGCCCCCGGATGGACGGGGCGCCTGCGCCTCGGCCATGCCGACGCGGCGAGCCGCCCGCTCGCCGAGATAGGCCTTGATCACCGCCGGTTCGGCAATGGCTTGCCGTGGCGGGCCCTGCGCGATGATCTCGCCATTGCACAGAACCACCGCCCGGTCGCAGATGGCGGTCACGACATCCATGTGATGCTCGATGATCAGGATGGTGACGCCCCGCTCTTCGCGGGCATCCAGGATGAAGCGGGCGATGTATTCCTTTTCCTCCTGGTTCATTCCGGCCATCGGCTCGTCCAGAATGAGAAAACGGGGCTCGGAAACCAGTGCCCGCGCCAGTTCCACGCGTTTCTGCAATCCGAGCGGGATCACCTCGACCGGCTCGTCGCGGATATCCTGCAACTGCATGAACTCGATGACATCTTCGACGATCCGCCGCTGAGCGATTTCCTCGCGCTGCGCCCACCACCAGTAAAACAATGTTCCAAGCGCGCTCGGGCGCATGTGGATGTGCCGGCCGATCAGGATATTGTCGAGCACGGTCATGCCCTTGAACAGGGCGAGATTCTGGAAGGTGCGGGCGACGCCGCGGCGGGCGATGCGATCCGGCTTCATGCCGGTAATGTCTTCGCCGAACAACCGCACCCGCCCGGCATTGGGCCGGTAGAAGCCGGTGGCGACATTGACCGTGGTGGTCTTGCCGGATCCGTTGGGGCCGACCAGGCCGAAAATCTCGCCGGGCTGCACACCGAAGGAAATGCCCTTGAGTGCCTTCAGGCCGCCAAATGACAGTTCCAACCCATCACAAACCAGAACCGGCGCCTCGCCACCCTGCATCCCGGCCTCCTTCAGGGCTCTTCGAACCAGGCGGGCCTGCCGCCGGTCCAGGTGTCGCCCCAGATCTGGGCGCCACCGGCCACGTGGAGTATCTCCCCCGTCACATAACCGGCCGCCGGGCCGCCCAGCCAGGCACAGGCCTCCGCAATCTCCCAGGCAGTGCCGACCCGCATCATCGGATTGTTTCGGGCATAGGTGGCGATCTGTTCCGGCTTGTAGACCCGCCAGCCTGTCGTTTCGATCGCCCCGGGGGCGATGCAGTTGATCCGGATGCCGAGGGGGGCCCATTCAACCGCCAGCGCCTGGGAAAGGCCGATCACCCCGGCGCGGGCCGCCACAGTATGCGCCACGCCATGCAGACCGCGCGTGACCACGACAATGTTGACGATGCTGCCGGGGCGTTTGCCGTCGCGCCAGCCGCGCGCCGCCCGCTGCATCATGAAGAACGTGCCGTTGAGATTGGTGTTGACGACAGCGTTCCAGCCGCGCGGACTGATATCAAGCGCGGCCTGCGGAAACTGGCCGCCTGCGCTGTTGACGAGGATGTCAATCCCGCCCTCGGCTTCCAGCCGGGTGAAGAACGCATCCACCGCCTCGACCTCGCGGATGTCGACCGCATGGCCCGAAACATCGAGGCCTGCCTCGCGCATCACCGCGACGGTGCTGTCCAGCTTGGCCTGATCGCGGCCGCTGAGCACGACCCGCGCGCCAAGTCGCCCAAGCAGCCAGCCAATGGCGCGGCCAATGCCGCCGGCACCTCCGGAAACGAGTGCCGCGCGGCCGGCAAAGCTGCCCGGTGCATAGATCGTCGTCCGCGTTGCCAGCGTGGCATCATCCTCGCCGAAGAGAGGCGGTTCAGCCATGCCGCTTCATGTCCTTCAGCAATTCGCCGGCGATGATCATCTTGCGCACTTCGGTGGTGCCGGCGCCGATCTCGAGGAGCTTGATGGCGCGATAGAGCCGGTTGATCTCCGATTCCCAGATATAGCCCGAGCCGCCATGGATCTGCATCGCCTTGTCGAGCACGCGATGACAGGAATCCGCCGCATACATCACCGAGGCCGCCGTCAGGGCATGGATATCGCCCCGGCCGCCGCCGCCGATTTCCAGCGGCGCCGATTCCGCCAGCACGCGGTAGACGAAGGTGCGCTGGGTTTCGACCTCGACGTAAATGTCGGCCAGCATGGATTGCACCATCTGGAACGAGCCGATCGGCTTGCCGAATTGCCGGCGGGCCTGCGCGTACTCGACCGAGAGATCGAGTGCGCGCTCGGAAATGCCGAGGCACAAGGCCGCCACGATCGCGCGCTCGAGATCCAGCCCGCTCATCACGACCGAAACGCCGGCATTCTCGGTGCCAACCAGATTTTCGGCCGGAACCCGGCATTCATCGAAGACAAGCTCGCCGGTGGGCGAGCCGCGATAGCCCATCTTCTCGAGCTTCTGGGCGACGTGGAAACCGGGGAAATCCTTCTCGACGATGAAGGCGGAGACGCCATGCGCGCCGCGCTCCCGATCCGTCTTGGCATAGACCAGCAGCACATCCGCCACCGGCCCGTTGGTGATGTAGATCTTGCGGCCGTTGAGAATGTAATGATCGCCTTCGCGGCGGGCGGTGGTTGCCATGGAGCCGAGCGCATCCGAACCGGCACCGGGTTCGGTCAGACCCAGCGCGCCGACCAGCGCGCCCGCGCACAGGCCGGGCAGGTATTTGCGGCGCTGCGCCTCGTTTCCGTTCCGGTAGATGTTGTTCGCGCAGAGATTGTCATGCGCCACCACCGACAGCGCCATGGCGTGGTTCCAGCGGGC
>JADCCH010000132.1 GCA_020252865.1 Methylobacterium sp. | reverse complement strand
GACGGGTTCATCGCGGGCGAGAAGCGCCGCATCACCCCGCTGGAGCGGGCCTTCCGCCTGCGGCCGGCCGTGGCGGAATGGCAGGCGCGGATTGTCGAGCGTCGCCGGGCGGATGGCGAGAATCCACCACCTCCCGCGCTGGCGGAAACGCTCCACCTCGCCGAGGCGCTGGGGCGGCTGATCGACGAAATGGCGATCGAGGGGCAGGATCTCGCGCGTCTCGCCACCATCACGCCGGATGAACATGATCCCTCCCGGTTTGACGATTACTGGTCGCTCACCCGCGACTTCCTCAGCGTGGCGGCGCGTGACTGGCCGGAGATCTGCGCCCGGCTTTCGGTGGAAGACGAGATGGCCGCGCGCCTGCGGCGCATCCGGCAGGAGGCGCAGCGCCTCGCGCGGGAAGAGCGGGGCAGGCCCGTCCTCGTTGCCGGCTCCACCGGCTCCGTGCGCGCCACGGCCGAGCTGATGCGTGTCGTGAGCCGGCTCGATCAGGGGGCGGTGATCCTGCCGGGGCTCGACCAGCGGCTCGATGCGCAATCCTGGGCGCTGGTGGGCTCGGATGAGGCGCGATTGCCGACGCGTTTCGCGCATCCACAGGCGGTTCTGAAGCGCACGCTCGCGCTGCTGGGCGTCAACCGGGAGGATGTGCGGCCGCTAGGGCAGGAGCCCTTGGCGCTGGCGGCGCGGAACGCGCTGGTTTCCGAGGCCATGCGCCCGGCTGAAACCTCCGCGCGCTGGCTCGAGACCCGCCCCCATCTGCCCATCGCCAAGGCGCTTGATGGAATGACGCTGGCCGAAGCGCATGACGAGCGCGAGGAGGCCCGGCTGATCGCCATCCTGATGCGGCAGACGCTGGAAAAGCCGGATGCGCAGGTCGCACTCGTCACCGCCGACCGCGCACTCGCCCGGCGCGTGGCGCTGGAGCTCGAAACCTTCGGCATCTCGCCCGATATCTCGGATGGCGCAACGCTGGCCAGCAGCGAGGCGGGGCTCTTCGCGAGGCTGTTCCTTGCCGCGGCGGAAGGCGGCCGCTCGGCGCAGCTTCTGGCCCTGCTGCGGCACCCCGCCAGCCGCTTCGGGTTCGAATTCAAGGAACTGCACAGCCTCGTCCATCGGCTGGAGATTGTTGTCGCCCGGCAACATCGGTTCGATCCGGCTTTGCCCTGGGCCGGGCGCATGCATGCGGTGATGGAGGGCGGGCCAACCCTCTGGCCCTGGGGCAAGCCTGCGACGCGCGAGGAACTCGAACCTCTCGCCACCCTTGCCGCCACGCTTGACCGGGCCTTCGCGCCCTTCCTTCCGCAAGCCGGTACCCGCCCGCTGGCGGATCTGGTGCAAGATCTTCGTGCAAGCATCGATGATGTATCCCAGGCGCTCAACGAGGCCTTTTCCGGCGCCGAAAGGCTGGAGGATGCCCTCGAGACGCTGATCCGCTTCGGCAAAGACCTGCGCGTGACGTCAAGCGAGTTCCTCGCGCTGATCGAGCAGCGCCTCGGCGCCACGCCCATGCCATTGGAGCAGCCAAGGGGTGCGAGGGCGCGCATTCTCGGTTTTCTCGAGGCGCGCCTGCTGCACGCCGATCGCGTTATTCTTGGCGGCCTCAATGAGGGCTCCGTACCGCCGGCGGTGGCGGGCGATCCGTTCCTGAACCGCTCGATGCGCCTCGGGCTCGGTATCCAGCCCGGCGAGCGCCGCATCGGTCAGGCCGCGCATGACGTGACGATGCTGGGCGGCACGACGGATCTCGTGCTGACCCGCGCGAAAAGGGTGGGGACGGCGCCGAGCCTGCCCTCGCGCTTCCTGCTGCGGCTCGCGGCTTTTGCCGGGCCGGATATGTGGAAGGGCAAAGTGGTGGCGCGGGGCGAAGCTTGCCTCAAGGCCCTGCGCGCGCTGGATGATCCCGGGGCGCGTGTGCCAGCCCCGCCGCCGCGGCCGGTGCCCGAGGGGCGGCGCATTCCTCGGCGCATCAGCATCACCGAGGTCGAAACGCTCTTTGCCGATCCCTATGCACTTTATGCCCGGCGCATTCTTCATCTCGAACCGCTGGGGGCCATTGATCCGCCGCCGGATGCGCGGGATCGCGGCACGATCCTGCATCGCGTGCTCGAGCGCTTCACGCGCGAGCCCCCTGCTCCCGATCCGGAACAGGCCGCGCAGCGGCTGCGCGCCTTGGCTGCCGACGCGCTGCGCATGCTCGCCTCCGAACCTGAATTGCAGCTTTTCTGGCAGCGCGCCTTCGAGGCCATGCTGCCCGGCTTCCTGGCCTATGAGGCCGAAGCGCGTGCCCGCGCGACGCATATCATCCCCGAAGCGCGCGCCGAGAAGGTCCTGCATCTGCCCTCCGGCGCGCGGCTGACACTCACCGGCAAGGCCGATCGCATCGAGATCGATGCGCAGGGCTTCGCCCGGATCGTGGATTACAAGACCGGCGCGCCGCCGAACTGGCCGGCCATCGAGACCCACAAATCCCCACAGCTCACGCTGACGGCCCGCCTCCTGCAGGACAGGGCCTTCACGGGGCTGCCCGATGTTTCTGGTGTCTCCGGCATCGCCTACCTGCCGATCGGGGGGCGCCAGCCCGTGCTGCCGGTGCATGCCGACAAGGCACCGACCGACTTCGCGGCATTGGTGGAAGGCATCCTGCCTCGCCTGGTGGCGGAACTCGATGCGCTGGTAACGGGCCAGAAGGGCTATGACGCGACCCTGAGACCCAGGCGTAATCGCGGGGAGGAGGGGATTTACGATCATCTCGCCCGGGTGCGCGAATGGTCGATCACAGGAGCGCGGGACGAGGGCGGAGACGAGGCGTGACCGAGCAGGCCATCATCTCCGAAGAACTGAAGCGCCGACGCTGGCTCGCCATCCAGCCGAAGGAAAGCGCGTGGGTGGCGGCCAATGCCGGCGCGGGGAAAACCTCGCTGCTGCGAGACCGCGTGCTGCGCCTGCTGCTGGAGGGCGTGCCGCCCGACCGCATCCTCTGCCTCACCTTCACCAAGGCAGCGGCAGCGGAAATGCAGGGCCGCATCTTCGACACGCTTTCCCTCTGGGTCTCGGCCAGTGCGCCCGCCTTGCGCGAGAGCATCGGCGAATTGCTGGGTGCCGATGCGACTCCTGCCCAGCACCGCGCCTGCGAGTCGCGCGCCCGCCAGCTTTTCGCGGAGGCAGTGGAAACACCCGGTGGCCTGAAGATCCAGACCATCCATGCCTTTGCGGAAAGGCTGCTTCACCTCCTGCCTGTGGAATCCGGGGTGCCGGTCCATTTCACAGTGCTGGATGATGCCGAACATGCCAGCCTCTGCGAGGAGGCGCGCCGGCAGGTGGTGCTGGAAGCGACCCGCAGGCCACGCTCGCGCCTCGCGCGGAGTTTCGCAACGCTCACGGACGTTCTGACCACGCAAACCTTCGGCCCGGCGGCGGAGGCCGGCATGCGCGCCTGGCGAAAGCTTTCCAGGGATGGCGAACTGGCCCCGCCCGAGAGCCTTGATGTGGAACTCGAGCGCGTGCTCGGTTGTTCGGTCGATCTCGACGAACGCATATTGGAGGAGCGCCTTCTTGATTCGCTGCCGCCCTCCGAGGAGGCGCAGGCCTTCGCATCCCTGATGCGGACCAGCAGCCGTGCCGTGAAAACGACAGCTGCGGCGGCGGCACGTCTTGAAGCTTATGGGCGCGCAAAGGGCGCGGCGGCTGTGCAGGCCGCCTTGGATTTCGGCCTGACGGACAAAGGAAAGCTGCGGGCCGAACTGGTTCCGAAATCGACCGTGAGCCAATTCCCCGGCCTTGATTCCTTTGTTGCCCGCTGGGCGGAAGTGGTTGGAACCTTCATGGCCAACCGCCGCTCCCTGCGCACGGCCCGGCAATCCCGCGCGCTGGGCGATTTCAGCCGCGCCATGCTGGCCGCCTATGAAGCGCTGAAAGCCGAGCGCAGGGCGCTGGATTTCGACGATCTCATCGACCGCCTGCGCCGGCTTCTCCTGTCGGGCCATGCCTCCTGGGTGATGCTGAAGCTCGATGCCGCGATCGAGCATATCCTCGTCGATGAGGCGCAGGATACGTCCGCGGCCATGTGGGATATCGTGGGGCAACTCGCGGATGATTTCTTCTCCGGCGAGGGGCAGGTGAACCGCCCGCGCAGCCTTTTCGTCGTGGGCGACCAGCAGCAGTCGATCTTTTCCTTCCAGGGCGCCGAACCGCACATCTTTGAAGAGCGGCGGGTGGAATTCGCCCGAAGGATCATTCCGCGCCCCAATCTCGTAGCCGATCCCGTGCGGCTCAACGTCTCGTTCCGCTCGGCGGAAGAGGTGCTGGAGGCGGTGGATGCGGTGTTCGCCGATCCACAGCGCCGGCTGGGCCTCACCAGCACGGGGGTCGCCGAAACCCACCATGCCGCCTTTCCGCTCCGCCCGGGGCTGGTGGAATGCTGGGCGCTGGAGGCCAAGTCCGACCGCGAACCGTCCCATCCCGAACAGGGGCTCGCCGATCGCATCGCCCGCAGAATCGCGGGCTGGTTGCGCGATGGCGAAACAAGCCATGTGACAGGCAAGCCCATCCGGCCGGGGGATATCCTCATCCTCGTGCGCTCGCGCGGCTCGTTCTTCGGCCATCTCATGCGGGCGCTCTCGGCCGCGGCCGTGCCGGTGGCCGGTGCGGACCGCATCAACATCCAGAGCGAGATCGGCGTGCGCGACCTGCTGGCCATCGCGCAGGCCGCCCTGCTGCCGCTGGATGACCTGACCCTCGCGACCGTGCTGAAGACGCCGCTTTTCGGCCTTGACGAGCCGGCACTCGAGCGGCTCTGCCGGGCGCGGGAGGGAAGCCTGCGGGCGGAGATCACGCGGCGCGCCGGCGAAGACGTGGCTCTCGCCCGGATCGACTCGGCACTTTCCCGCTGCGAGGCCCGGGCCCTCGCCATGAGCCCGCATGATTTCTTCGCCCGGCTGCTGCTGGAAGAATGCGCCGCCGGTGCGGGTCTTTCCGGCCGCATGGCCCTGATGAAGCGGCTGGGGGCGGATGTGGCCGATGCGCTCGACGCCTTCCTTACCGATGCGCTCGCCTTCGAGGAACGCCACCCGGCATCGCTGGCCCTGTTCCTTGCCGCGCAGGAAGCGCGCTCCCACGAGATCAAGCGCGACCCCGAGGCGGGCGGCGATCGCGTGCGCATCATGACCGTGCATGGCGCAAAGGGGCTCGAGGCGCCGATCGTGTTCCTCACCGAGGCCGGCATCGCGCCAGCCGACGGGAAGGACACGAATATCCGCGAGGAACAGGGCTCATCCGGCCGCTTCTTCCTCTGGACGGCGCGCAAGGAGGATGAAGCCGAGCCCCTGGCTCTGGAGCGTCAGAACCGGAAGGCCCGGCAATACGAGGAATATCGCCGGCTTCTCTATGTGGGCCTCACCCGGGCGCGCGAGCGGCTCTATGTCACGGGCCATCTTGCGATGAACGCCAATCCCCGGCCCGTGGACGCGCCCCCGAATGACAAGCCCGTGGAGGAATGGCCATGGCACGCGCTCGTGGCGGCGGGCCTTTCAGAACGCAAGAACCTCGTCCAGCGCATCACGGCGGAGGATGGCACCACGACCGCCCTGCGCTGGCCGCCGAGGCCGCGCGACCAGCACCCGGAACGGCCGGCCGAGAAGCTGCCCCGCCCGGCATTCCCTGCCCCGGATTGGGTGCTCGAGAGGCTGGCAAGCGAAACGAGGCCGGGCCTGGCCGTGCCGAGCCACGTGATCGCTGCCGCGCGCGAGCCTGACCGG
>JADCCH010000131.1 GCA_020252865.1 Methylobacterium sp. | reverse complement strand
GGATGTCCGCGCCTTCATCGAGGCGCTGGAAGCCTGGGTGATGGAGGCACTCGCAGCCTTCAATCTCCGCGGCCTCACCGATCCCGGGCGCGTCGGCGTCTGGGTGAAGCGGCCGGACAAGGGCGAGGGCTACGAGGACAAGATCGCGGCAATCGGCATCCGCCTCAGGAAATGGGTGTCCTTTCACGGCATTTCGCTGAATGTGGAGCCGGATCTCAGCCATTTCAGCGGCATCGTGCCCTGCGGGATCAGGGAAAAGCGATACGGCGTCACGAGCCTTGTCGATCTCGGTCTCCCTGTCGGCATGCACGAAGCGGACCTTGCGCTCAAATCGGCCTTCACGAAGATTTTCGGCTAACCAAACTCAGTCGCCCCATTGCCAGGTTTCAGAAGCGCGCGGGCCGCGGAGGCTCTTGCGCGCAGCAGCGGCAGAAGCGCCTGAAACGAGCTGCGCCATGCCGGCGAGATAGGCCGGCGGCAGGCCGATTTCCGCCCCGGCGCGCAGCAGGTCTTCCAGATACCCCGCGCGCGGCTTCCCACCCGGTTTGCCCGTGCCGACATAGACCAGCGCCCGGCGCGGGCCATTGGCGGTGAGCACCGGCTGGTCGATCTTCACATAGAGGCCGCGATCCACCTCCTCGAAGCGGTCGAGCGCCTTGATGTCCGCCATCGGCAGATCCCAGAGCAGGCCATGCACCACCTGCCGCGGATCGCGCACCACGCTTGCATAGCCGTGCTCGGTGATCACGAAACGATGCCGCACGAGGCGCGCGAGGCCAAGCGGCTTGCCGCCGGGCGCACGACGCGCCATCGCAGCCATGTCCATATTGGCGCCATAGGCAAAACAGAGCGGCATGAGGCCTCCTCAGACCGAACGTCCTTCCGGGCCGGAATAGGCCCGCTCCACCTTTGCGATGCGCAGTTCGTAATGCAAGTACCAGCGCTCGATGCCCATCTTCTGCGCGTAGAGATGCTGCACCTGCGCCTTCCAGTTCAGAAGTGCGGCTTCATCCGCCCAGAAGCTGTTGGTGATGCCGAAGCCATCCTCGCGCCGCGCATGTTCGAGGCCGAGATAGCCGGCTTGCGTCTTCGCCAGCGCCTCCATCGCATCGGCCATGGTGGAGTAGCCGTGGTCGCCCTCCTTCCGGATCGAGGAAAAGG
Organism: Methylobacterium sp.; assembly: GCA_020252865.1. Lineage (GTDB taxonomy): Bacteria > Pseudomonadota > Alphaproteobacteria > Rhizobiales > Beijerinckiaceae > Rhabdaerophilum. Next base: position 6,456 of record JADCCH010000131.1, on the reverse strand, counting down.
CGACGATGTAGTAAGGCGGCCTCGGCGTTCGGGCGAAGCTTTCGGGGGCAACATTGGACATGGCGAACGTCTCCTGCGGGGCGGAGAGCAGCACAGCGCAGGAAAAACCTCCAATTCCGTTTTCTGATCTAGCCTGCAAATTCCATGATGACCGCATCGACCGCAAGGCTTTCGCCCGCTTTCGCACGCAGTTTCGAGATGGTGACATCACGCTCGGCGCGCAACACATTCTCCATCTTCATGGCTTCGACCACCGCGAGCGTTTCTCCGGCCTTGACCTCCTGGCCTTCGGAAACCGCGATGGATTTCACGAGGCCGGGCATGGGGCAGAGAAGCACGCGCGAGGTATCCGCACCCCGCTTTTCGGGCATGAGGGCCGCGAGTTCAGCCTCGCGCCTGGTGTAAACGCGCGCATCCGCTGCCGCGCCCGCCATGGCAAGGCGCACGCCATTCGGAATGGCCTCGACGCGCATCGCGCGCTCGACGCCCGAAATCGCGCCATGCCACACAGGATCGCCCGGCTTCCAATGGGTCACCACAAGGTCGCTCGCGCCATCCGCGAAGCGCACATGCGTTTCACCAAGGCCTTCATCGACCGTGAGTTCGAAGCTCTGGCGCGCCTCGCCCATGCCGAGTTGCACGATGCGCGTTTCCGCAAATCGAACAGGCCGCGTCGTCGCCATCTGGCCGGAAATCTGCCGCTTGCGGGCATTCAGGCGGTGGTCGATCACTGCTGCGACAGCCGCGATGGCTCGTGCCGTCTCGCCCTGCGGCATCGGCACGTCGAAACCGCCGGGGAATTCCTCGGCGATGAAGCCCGTGGAAAGCGCGCCGGATTTCCAGCGCGGATGCGCCATCAGGGTGCCAAGGAACGGGATGTTGTGGCGGATGCCGTCGATCGCGAAGGCATCCAGCGCGCGGGCCTGCGCCTCGATCGCCTCCAGCCGCGTCGGCGCATGGGTCACGAGCTTGGCGATCATCGGATCGTAGAACATCGAGATCTGGCCGCCCTCTTCCACGCCCGTATCGTTGCGGAGCGTGATGCCGCCAGCCTTGCCCTCCGCCGGCGGGCGGTACAGCGTGAGGCGGCCGATGGAAGGCAGGAAGTTGCGCGTGGGGTCTTCGGCATAGATGCGGCTTTCCACCGCCCAGCCCTCGAGGCGAATGTCATCCTGCTTGAAGGCGAGCTTCTCGCCTGCCGCGACGCGGATCATCTGCTCCACGAGGTCGATGCCGGTGATGAGCTCCGTCACAGGGTGCTCGACCTGCAGGCGGGTGTTCATTTCGAGGAAGTAGAAGCTCCTGTCCTGCCCCGCCACGAATTCCACCGTGCCGGCGCTGTCGTAGCCGACGGCCTTGGCAAGAGCGACGGCCTGAGCGCCCATCTTCGCGCGGGTCCCGGGGTCGAGCAGCGGCGACGGCGCCTCTTCCACGACCTTCTGGTTGCGGCGCTGCACCGAACATTCCCGCTCGCCCAGATGGATGACATTGCCGTGCTTGTCGCCGAGCACCTGGATCTCGATATGGCGCGGATTGACTATGAATTTCTCGACGAACATTCGGTCGTCGCCGAAGGCGGATCTCGCTTCCGAGCGCGACCGTTCGAAGCCTTCCTTCACCTCGTCCGCATTCCAGGCGATGCGCATGCCCTTGCCGCCACCGCCGGCGGAGGCCTTGAGCATCACGGGATAGCCGATCTCTCCGGCGATTGTCATCGCATCCTCGGCGCTCTCGATCGTGCCGAGATAGCCGGGAACCGTGGAAACGCCCGCGGCAGCCGCAGCCTTCTTCGATTCGATCTTGTCGCCCATGGCCGCAATCGCGTGGCTGTTGGGGCCGATGAAGGTGATGCCCGCCTCTTTCAATGCCAGCGCAAAGGCCTCGCGCTCGGAGAGGAAGCCATAGCCGGGATGAACCGCTTCCGCGCCCGTCTGCCGGCAGGCGGCGATGATCTTCTCGATGACAAGATAGCTCTCGGCGGCGGGAGCCGGACCGATGGCCACGGCCTCGTCGGCCATCCGCACATGCATCGCGTCCATATCGGCCGCGGAATAGACCGCGACCGTAGGGATCCCCATCCTGCGGGCAGTCTTGATGACGCGGCAGGCAATTTCACCGCGATTGGCGATCAGGATTTTCTTGAACATCGCGCCTCGGGCCTCCCCCGCCCGTTCCACCGGGTCTTAAGGGAATGCGCGGCTGCGGTAAATCCGTGCAACAGCTCAACCTTGGTCGAGCCGGGAGCCCGCGCCGGACCGGCCTCACGGTCCGGAATTCAGAGAATGCGCCCCTCGGCATGCTTCAGTGCCAGCGCCATCAGGCGCTCCGGTGCATCGTTCAACTCGCGAACCAGCGCGAACAGAAGAGCCGGCAGGGCAGGCGATGGCGCATCGGCCACGAGGCCGAGGAACCATTCAAGATCGGTCTCGATCATTTCGCCGAAGGGCTGGCGCTGCCAGACGAGAAAGCCCACCAGCGCCTCGATGAGGAAGGCGCGCCATTCCGGCCCCGATTCGGCGCCGGAATGATCGAGCATGAGCAGATATTCCGCTTCCTCGCGCGAGACGGCCGCCCCAAGCCCGCGGGGATCGAGGTGCAACTCGTGATGCAGTGCGGGCGCAAGCGCCTCCAGAGCGGCGCTCGGTTCGAATTTCGCGGGGCTCGCCATTTCCGGCTCCCTTGCCATGTTCTGGAGACGGCGCGGCAAAGCGCGGCTCCCGGTTCCCGAATGGCGCAGCGGATCCGATCACCGATCCCCGCCGCGCCGATTGTTTGTCGTCTTCCCTCGCGGAGGCTTCGCGCCTCTCGTGCTGACGAGAATGGCGCTGCAATTGTTGCGCAAACCTTGCGGAAATCGGACCGTTTTGCGGCGGGCTGAATCGTTTCGCCTCAAGAAACCGTGAACGAGGCCCAATCGAACGTCTTCGAGCGCGCGTGATTTCCCGATTTGCAGCCTGCGCCCCCGCATGCGAAAAGAAGGCTGGGGAGTGCAAGCAGGAATCGCTCACATGGCATATTCGGCCGAGAAACAGGCCACGCGGCTGCTCGAACGCACCCGCCTCGTCGACGGGCATAATGATCTCCCCTACGTCATCTGGCGCCATCGTATCGCCAGGGGTGACGCCAGGATCTGGGATCTGGCGCGCGAGCATCCCGAGCACGATACCGATATCCCGAAGCTCCTCGCGGGTCAGGTCGCGACGCAAATCTTCACGGCCTTCATTCCGACCGCAGAGAACGATCCCTTGCGCGCGCGCCTCGAAGTGATCGACGTCATGCTCCAGATGGAGCAGGCCTGGCCGGAAACGTTCCATCCGGTGCTGGAGCCACGCGACATCGCGCGAGCCCGCAAGGCCGGCAAGATCGGCCTTCTCAAGGCGGTGGAGGGCCTTGTGGGCGTGGACAACCTCGCCCATCTGCGGCTGTTCCACGCCATGGGCATCCGGCTCGTCACGCTTTGCCACAACGAGACCCTGCCCTTCATCGACAGTGCCACGGACGTGCCCGGCAAGCAGCCGCTCAACGAGTTCGTACGGGCCATCATCGGCGAGATGGAGCGCCTCGGGCTGATCATCGATCTCGCGCATGTTTCCCCGCTGGCCCAGCATGCCGTGATGGACGTGGCGACGGGGCCCGTTATCATCAGCCATGCCAATGCGCATGCGCTGTGCCCGCATCCGCGGAACGCACCCGATGACGTGATGCGGCGCATCGCCGAAGGCGGCGGCATGGTGATGGCCACCTTCGTGCCGGTCTTCCTGTCGCCGGAGGTCTATTTTGCGATGCGGCCGGCCATGGACAGGTTTGGCAAGGCCTTGCCCGATATGAACCGCTCCGCCTACCAGGAGACCAAGCGTTCCGCCTTCGCCCATTTCGGCACACGCGATGGGGTGCAATGGCTCTGCGATCACCTCGACCACATGAAAAACCTCATCGGTGCCCAGGCCATCGGAATCGGCTCGGATCTGTATGGTGGACCGAAGCCGCCAGGCCTCGAGGATGCCTCGACCTTTCCGAAGATCTTCGCGGAACTCATCCGCCGCAAATGGAAGACACGCGAGCTGGAAATGCTCGCCGGCGGCAATTTCGAGCGGATCTGGCGGGCGCTGCACCGGCCCGACATCCGGCTCGCGGGCTAGCGACCGACCATGGCCGAGCAACCCCGGACCACACCACCCGCCCGGCAGAAAGCCGGACAGCCGCTCATCGTCGGAGCGGGTCCGGTCGGGCTGACGGCTGCGCTCAAGCTCGCGCAGGCGAAGCATGCGGTACGCATCATCGACCGTAACCCGTCCCCGAACGCGGAGAGCCGCGCGCTGCTGATGAGCCATAATGCGCTCGCGCAGCTGCACGATACGGGCATCGCGGGAAAGCTCCTCGGCGTCGGGCACATTGTGCGCGGGATGAAACTCACCATCAATGGCAAGCCCAAGGCGCAACTGGACTTCGATTTCTTCCCGCACAAGCTCAAGGGGTTGCTGGTGGTTCCGCAGAACCATGCCGAGCGCATTCTGGCGGATGCCTTGCGGGAAATGGGCGTCGTGGTGGAAAGGCGCACGGAACTCGTGCATGCGACGATGAACCCGCAAGGCGGTGACATTCAGCTCAAGACCGGCGATGCCTACGAGACCTGCCACGTCTCCTGGCTGATCGGAGCCGATGGCGCGCAATCCGATCTGCGCAAGATCCTCGATTTCGAGTTGAAGGGCAGCGCCCCGGCTTCGAAATGGTGCATGATCGACATCGATCTCGGCGAGCAAGCCGATTCGAACCGCATGGAGATCCGCATCGCCAAGCAAGCGCCGACATTGATCCGCATCCCCATGGGGCATGGCAGGCACCGGGTGATGTGCCTCGCGGCGGATGTCCGGGAGATGATCCCCGATCACTGGCAACCCGGCCGCATTCACTGGCAAGCCTGGTTCGATGCCGTGCAGCGCAACACCGACAGCCGCATGAACGGCCGGGCAGCGATTATCGGGGATGCCGCGCATCAGAACCTGCCGCTCGGCTGCCGCGGCATGAATCTCGGCATCGAGGATGCGGTGACGCTGACCGAGATCATCAACGATTTGGCCAGTCAGGAAATCAAAGTGCTCGCCTCCGGAAGGGACGAGCAATCCCGCACGCTCTTCCGTGGATGGGAGCGCGATCGCGTGGCGCGGACGCGCGCCAGCCTCGCGGTTTCCCGACGGATGGAGACGCTGGTGACCCGGCCGACAGGCTGGCAGCTCTTCAAGCTGCCGCTGGCCCTGCGCTTCATCGGGCTCTTGCCCGCCTTGCGCCGCGAGGCGCTCTCGCTGCTGACCGATCTGCGTCAGTAGGCGATCAGCAGCGGCACAGATGCGCCTTCGGTCAGCTCCACCGTCACACCGCCGAACAGAAATTCGCTGAGGCGGGAATGCCCGAAGCCACCCATGACGATCAGATCGGCATCGGTGCGCATGGCGTGGCGATCGAGCACCGAGCCCACGCTCGTGCCCTTGGCCGATAGCGCGGCAAGCGTCGTCGTCACCCCCTTATGGGCAAGATGCCGGGCGAGATCCGAGCCGGGCAGCGCATTCGAGAGATCCTTCTCGCCATCCACGGACACGATTTCCGCCATCTCGATGCCGGGGAACAGGGCCAGCGCATCACCCACGGCACGGGCGGCATGCGCGGAGCCATCCCAGCCCACCACGATCCGCCTTGGATGGACCACCATGGCCTTCCTGGTGACCGCGACGAGGATCGGCCGACCCGAATGGAACAGGGCCTCCTCCAGGATCAGGTCCTTCGTGTCGAGTGCGGCACCGGGCTGATCCAGCACGACGAGATCGGTTGCGCGCGCCAGCCGCACAGCCTCCTCCGCGACGATGTCCACATGGTTCAGGACCAGGCGCACAGTGCCGGTCACACCGCCGCGGCGCAGCTTCTCGCGCAAGGATTCCGCCAGCGCGGCACCTCTGATCCTGACTTTCTCGTTGATCTCCTCGACCATGGGCCCGACATAGCCCGCCCCGATGGGCGAAAACGGAACGCTGGCCTTCGCGGCGACGATGGTGACGAGCAGATGCGCATCCCGAGGCGCGGCGAGCGTGATCGCATCCCGGACCGCGACCGAGGAGCCTTCCTCTGTCAGCCGGATGATGCAGGACAAGGACGAGAGTGGCGAGATCCTGCGGGACATGGGCTCCTCCTTGCGCGGCCAAGCCGCTGATCGCATTTCGGGCAGGGACCATCGCTGCGCTGGATCAAGGCCCCGGGCCGGGCAGGCGGCTTTCGCTGCCCCGGTTCCGTTCAGAGCGGAATATTGTCGTGCTTGCGCCAGGGCCGCTCGACCTTCTTGGTGCGCAGCATGGCCAAGGCCCGGGCAATGCGCCGGCGCGTGGAATGCGGCATGATCACCTCGTCGATATAGCCGCGCTCGGCCGCGATGAAGGGCGACATGAAGCGGTCCTCGTATTCCTTCGTCTT
>JADCCH010000130.1 GCA_020252865.1 Methylobacterium sp. | reverse complement strand
GTCTGTGTCCCCGGCGCTCGCTCTTTCCGTGCTTCGCTGCGGCCTGCCAGCAGCCAGCGCGCGATCGCGGGCCATTCCGTGGCCAGGGTGTCTCTCCCCATGAAGAGAGCGAGATGCGTGGATCGGGCCTCGCGCAACAGCAGCCTCGAGGCTTCTCCCCCCACAAGTCTGGCGGCTGCGAAGACCTCGTCAGGGGGGGCAACCCTGTCGCTTTCCCCGGCCAGGAGCGCGACGGGACAATCGACCATATCGGGCGCGATTATCCTGCCCAGCGCGGTCATCTGGCCTCGCGCCAGCCTGTTTTCCTGGTAGAGCAAGGTGAGAACCTCCGTGAAATAGGCCTCCGGCAAGTCCAGCGTCCGCTCATGCCAGCGCAGGAAGTTCCGCAGCGCCCGTTGCCCCCCTGTTTCCCGGTCCGGGCCGGTGATCTGCAAGGCCTGCATCGCAATGGCCATGCGGTCCGCAGCTCCCACCCAGAGGGCGAGCAGGTCGGCCCCCCGGATCACACCATCTCCGCCCCGTTTCACGGCATCGAGCAGAAAAGCCGCGGCGACCCCCGTGGCCGCCGCGAAGGCGGAAGCGGCGAAGTCGACGGGTGCGCCGGCGAGCACGAGGCGACCGATCTTTCCCGGAAATCGTGCCGCGTAGATCAGCGACAGCCAGCCGCCCTGGCAAAGCCCGATGAGATCCACCGGACCGCCGATCTCCTCGATCGCGACATGGAGCGCGGCCAGCTGGCTATCGATCGTCTGGTAGCGGCTCTCCTTGGTCGCTGATGCCCATTCGACCAGGAACAGGCGCTTGCAGCCATGGTCAAGCAAGGTCTGAACCAGGCTGTGTCCGGGGGCGAGATCCGCAAGGATCGCATCGTGCAGCGCGAAGGGCGTGACCAGAACCGCGGCTTGCCCCGTTCGGGATCGTGAGAAATCTCGCAGGCGAAGTTCATGCAGTTCGAGCACGACGCGCCCGCGTGTCGTCCACTCGCCTTCCGGCACGAAGCGCGCGCCATCCACCGCATCCGCGGGTTCCGCGCGCTCCTCGCTCGCCGCACCGCCGGAATGCGCGAACCACGGCCAGAACCAGATCTCCCAGGGGTTCATCATGCTTCCATGCCGGCGAATGGCGGTTCAGGTCGGATCAGGGTGTGATGGCAATCTTGATGACCCCGTCGCGCTGATGGGAGAAGAGCTCATAGGCCTTCTCGATCTCGTCCAGCGAGAAACGATGCGTGACGAGCGGGGTGAGATCAAGCCGTTCGGCTGCGACGATCGCCATGAGGCGCCGCATGCGCTCCTTGCCCCCCGGGCAGAGGGTCGTGATGATCCGGTGATCGCCGAGGCCCGCGGCAAAGGCACCCAGCGGTATGGTCAGATCGCTGGAATACACGCCCAGGCTGGAAAGCGTGCCTCCTGGCCTCAGCACACGCAAAGCGGCCTCGAAAGTCGCCTGCGTTCCCAGTGCCTCGATCGCGACATCCACACCCCGGCCATCGGTTGCGGCCATGATGGCCTGGACGGGGTCGGTTTCGCGGGCATTGATCACGATATCCGCGCCCATCCCTTTCGCCACGGCCAGCCTGACCGGCAGCATGTCGACCACGATGATGCGGCTCGCGCCCCGAAGCCGGGCGCCGGCTGTCGCGCAGAGCCCGATCGGCCCCTGTGCGAAGATCGCCACGACATCGCCGATCTGGACATCCCCGCGTTCCGCGCCGCTGAATCCGGTCGACATGATATCGGGGCACATCAGCACCTGCTCGTCGGTCAGGGGCGACGGCACTTCCGCGAGGTTGGCCATTGCATCGGGAATGCGGACATATTCCGCCTGGCAGCCATCGATCGTGTTGCCGAGCCTCCAGCCGCCCATGGGTTTCCAGCCGTGACGCGTTCCGGCCCCGTCCTGCGAATGGCAGCCGCACAGGCAGGCATGGGAATGCCCGCCTGGCGTAATCGCTCCGCAGATCACGCGCTGGCCCTCCTGAAAGCCTTTCACTTCCGCGCCGAGCCTCTCGATGACCCCGACGGGCTCATGCCCCACCGTGAGGCCGCTTTCCACGGGATACTCTCCCTTCAGGATATGGATGTCGGTCCCGCAGATCGTCGTCATCGTGATGCGGATCAGGGCATCGGTCGGCCCGATATCGGGAATGGGCTTTTCATCGAGAACGATGCGACCGGGCTCGACAAAGACCGCAGCTTTCATCTTCTTCATGGGGGATGCTCCCTGCAACGGATGGGACCTTGCTAGCCCGGCCGGCCGGGTTGGGCATTGCGCTATGTCAGTCCTTTCGTGGCGGCGCGGGATCGCCCGATCACCGGGTTTTTCAGCTTTTTCACCCATTCCAGGCCAAGGAGCACAGCGAGCGCACTCCATGCCACGAGCAGCAGATCTTCGGCCTGCAGGGGTGCGAAGCGAAACACCGCGCGGGCTTGCGGCCATAGCAGGGTCAGCGCGAGCAGGCCGGCAATGGCCGCCAGCACGCTGAAGAGCGTGCGGTTCGGACGCAGGAATGCCCCGCGCAGCGAGGCCCCAAACGCCCGAAAGACGAAGATCAGGCTGATGACATTCAGCACGAGAGTCACGAAAACCAGCGCACGCAATTGATCCGGGGCCATGCCATGTCGGGCGCCAAGCCAGGCGAATGCGGCCACGGGGAGGAAGGCGACCGTTCCGCACAGACCGGTCCAGCCGATCAGGGAAACCGAGACAAGCCGTTCCTCCGGCTTGCGAGGCGGCCGAGCCATGATATCCGCCTCCTCCTCCTCGGCTTCGAAAGCCAGCGAACTGACCGGATCAATGACCATTTCCAGGAATGCGATGTGAATGGGCGTGAAAAGGATCGGCATTCCCAGAACGAGAGGGAGCAACGCCATCCCGGCAATGGGAACATGCACGGCGATGATGAACCCCATTGCCTTGCGAAGGTTGTCATAGATGCGCCGGCCAAGCCGGATTGCCTCGACGATCGAACCGAAATCATCGTCCAGCAGAACGATCGACGAGGCTTCGCGTGCGACATCCGTGCCTCGCCCACCCATCGCGACGCCGATATGGGCCGCCTTCAGCGAGGGCGCGTCGTTCACCCCGTCCCCGGTCATGGCGACGATTTCGCCCTGCGCCTTGAAGGCCTCGACGATACGGAGCTTCTGCTCGGGCGAGATGCGCGCGAAAACCGCGGTCTCGCGCATGATGCGCTGCAAGGCGGCATCGTCGAGCCGCTCGAACTCGGCGCCGGTCACGACCACGCCATGCTCCAGCCCCGCCTGGCGCGCGATCTCGCGCGCGGTTACGGGATAGTCGCCCGTGATCATGACGACGCGGATGCCCGCCCGCCGGCAATCCCGAATGGCATCCGGCACGCTGGCACGCAAGGGATCGGCAAGGCCGACCAGGCCGAGGAAGGCGAAGGGAATCCCGGTCTGGGCATGAGGGAGTTCCGGCCCCTCCCATTCACCCCCCGCGACGCCGAGAACACGCAAGCCCCGCGCCGCCATTGCATCCACCGCGGCCGAAATCTCGGCTTTCCGACCCTCGTCGATCGCGCAAAGCTGCATGATCGCCTCGGGCGCGCCCTTGGCCGCCGCGAGTTTCGTGCGACGATCTTCCCGCTCCCATATCTGGGTCATCGCGAGCAAATGCGGCGTCAGCCCGAAGCTGTGCACGAGGCGATTTTCGCCTTCGGCCGCAGGCCCGGCACAGGCGAGGAACGCCCGTTCCATGGGATCGAAGGGCACGGGAGCGCTTGCCAGGCGCCCGATCCGGATGATGTCCGCATCTTCGGGCTCGAGCGTCCCGACGGTCTCCTCCCGGCCCAGGCGACGCGATGCTCCGCCCGCATTCCACAACTCGACGATCGACATCCGGTTTTCGGTCAGGGTGCCGGTCTTGTCGGTGCACAGCACGGTCGTGGCGCCCAGGGTCTCGATCGCGGCGCTGCGACGGGTGAGCACGCGCGCCTTCGAGATCCGCCAGGCTCCCATGGCGAGGAAAACCGTCAGCACGACCGGGAATTCCTCCGGCAGCATCGCCATTCCGAGCGCGATGCCGGAAAGGAGCGCGGCCAGCCAGTCTCCGCGAGTCATGCCATACAGAAGAACGACAACAAGGCTGACCATGATGCCCAGGAAGGCCGCGACCCTCACCAGGCGGCGCGTTTCCGCCCGGAGGCGCGGGGCCTCGCCCTCGAGCTTCGCGAGCGAGGCGCCAATCCGGCCGATCTCGCTCGTCGGGCCTGTGGCATACACCGTCGCCAGCCCCGATCCGCGGACCACGAGAGAACCGGAATAGACCCTCGCATGCTCGCTTTCGCCGGGCGGTCGCGGCGGGGGCTCCGCTCCGCTGCCGGCCACGCGCTTGCGGACGGGGACCGATTCTCCGGTCAGCAGGGATTCGTCCAGTTCGAGATGGGTCACCTCGACCAGATCGGCATCGGCGGGAACACGATCACCCTCGGCCAGCAGGATGAGGTCACCGCGCACAACCTCCCGGCCCGGGATGCGCTGGCGCTGCCCGTCCCGAATGACCAGCGCCCGAGGGCTGGTGAGATCCCGCAGCGCCTCCAGAACGCGCTCCGTCCGGATTTCCTGCACGACGGTGATGGAAAGGGAGAGCATCGCGAAGCAGAGCAGGATCAACGCCTCGGCGCGATCGCCGAGCGCCAGGTAGACGAGGCCTCCGGCGAGCAGCAGCCCCAGCATCGGCTCATGCAGGACTTCGATGCAGACACGCCAGAAGCTCCGGGCGCCGGCCTTCGGCAATTCGTTGAAGCCATCAAGGGCAAGCTGCCGGCGCGCATCCTCCGAACTCAGACCCGACGGCCTTTCCATCCCGAAAGTTCCACTCCGATCCGAGGAACGGGCTGCGAGTTCGCAAACCCCCGATATCAGTCTATCATGCACCCGCAAGGGCGCGAGGCTCCTTGACGCCTGTCAAGGCGCAAGGGCGGCCCCGGTGGCCTTCTGACGCATCGGGCGGAATGGCCATGCCGGCAGCCTGCGGAGAGGCTCGATCCGAGAGAGAAGCGTTGGAGCCGATGGCGGCAGAAGCAAACCAACAACCGGTTTTCCGGATTGCGGGCCTCGCGAAGGTCTATCGGTCCGGCGATGTCGAGGTTCACGCCCTGCGCGGCGTCGATTTCGAAGCGCGCGCGGGCGAGTTCGTGGTGATCCTCGGGCCGTCGGGCTCCGGCAAATCCACCTTCCTCAACATCATTGGCGGGCTTGACACGCCGACCTCCGGCGAGGCCTGGTTCAAGGATCACGACCTCACGCGGATGAACGAGCGCGAGCTCACGCTCTATCGCCGTGACCATGTCGGCTTCGTCTTCCAGTTCTACAATCTTGTGCCCAGCCTGACCGCCCGGGAGAATGTGCAGCTCGTGACGGAGATCGCGCGGAACCCGATGCGCCCGGAGGATGCGCTCGGCCTCGTCGACCTTGGCAATCGTCTGGATCATTTCCCCGCCGAGCTCTCCGGCGGGGAGCAGCAGCGTGTCGCCATCGCGCGTGCGATTGCCAAGCGGCCGGATGTGCTGCTCTGCGACGAGCCGACCGGCGCGCTTGATTCCCGCACCGGCATTCGTGTCCTCGAGGCGCTCACGGCCTCGAATGCCGAACTGGGCACGACGACGATCGTCATCACCCATAATGCCGCGATCCAGGACATTGCCGATCGCGTGGTTCGGTTCGCCGATGGCCGGATCGCATCGAGCATCCGCAACGAGCGCCGGCGAGCGGCCTCGGAAGTCAGCTGGTGAAGCGTGTCCGTCCTCGACCGCAAGCTCCTGCGCGACATCCTGAGGCTCTGGCCGCAGGTCCTGGCGATTGCCTTCGTGATGGCTTCCGGGGTCGCGACCCTGGTGCTTGGCGTGGGGACCTATGCCTCCCTGAACGAAACCCGGAACGCCTATTACGAGCGCAACCGCTTTGCAGATGTCTTCGCGCAGGTGACGCGCGCGCCGCGCGCGCTGGCGGAGGAAATCGCCGGCATTCCCGGCCTTCAGGCTGTCGAACCCCGCATCGAGAAGATCGCCCTGCTCTCCATACCCGGAATGGAGGCCCCGGCTTCCGGGCTCTTTGTCTCGCTGCCCGATCTCGCCGAACAGCGGCTCAATCTGCTGACAATCCGCCAGGGCCGGGAGCCCCAGCCCGGCGCGGATCGGGAAGTGGTCATCAGCGAGCCCTTCGCCCGGGCGCATGGCTTCGGTCCCGGCTCCAGCTTCGAGGCGATCCTGAACGGCCGGAAGCGGTCGCTTCTCGTGGTGGGGGTCGCCCTCTCGCCGGAATTCATCTACGCCGTCGGCCCCTGGGACCTGATGCCGGATGACAGGCGCTTCGGCATCATCTGGATGCGCGAGCGCGCATTGGCGGCGGCTTACGATCTCGAGGGCGCCTTTTCGAGCCTGCACCTGAAACTGGGACTCGGCGCCTCGCAGGCGAGTGTCATCGAACGGATCGACGCCATGCTCGCCCGCTATGGCGGCCGAGGCGCCTACGGACGCAAGGACCAGACCTCGCATGCCTTCCTCGATGCCGAGCTGCTGCAACTGCGCGCGATGAGCCGCATCACGCCGCCGATCTTCCTGATTGCCGCGGCCCTGCTGGTGAACATGACCCTCGCCCGCCTGATCGCGCTCGAGCGCCAGCAGATCGGCCTGTTGAAGGCGGTTGGATATTCCGGCGCGGCCATTCTTTCGCATTACCTGAAGTTTGTCGCGGTCATTGCGGTATCCGGCATCCTCATCGGCGCGATTGTCGGAACATGGCTCGGGCGTGGGGCGGCCCGCCTCTATGCGGATTTCTTCCACTTCCCGTTCCTGATCTTCCGGATGGATCCTGAGACCTACCTGATCGGCGCCGCGGCGGGGCTGGGTTCCGGTCTGGCCGGTGCCATCCGGGTGTTGCTCGAGGCCATGCGCCTTCCCCCGGCAGTGGCCATGTCGCCACCCGAGCCGCCAGCCTATCACCGCATGTTTTCCGGTTTCCGCTTTGCGGTCCGGCTCCCCGGCAGCCTTCGCATGGTGCTTCGGCACCTGCTGCGCTGGCCGTTGCGAACCGCTTCCGCCATCATCGGGATCGCCCTTTCCACGGCGATCCTGACCGGGACGCTGTGGGTTTTCGAGGCAAGCGAATTCATGATCGACGCAACCTTTCACCGCTCCGAGCGCCAGGATGCGACCATCAGTTTCGCGCAGGAGCAGCCCAGTCGGTCCCTGCAGGATGTCGCGCGGCTGCCCGCGATCCTCGCGGCGGAGCCCTATCGCATCGTGCCCGTCGAATTGCGCCATGGTCCGCTGCATCGGCGCGTCGCGCTTGCCGGCAAGCCGCCCGATGCACGATTGAGCCGCGTGCTGGATCGGGAGTTCCGGGTTGCCGCGCTCGATGGGCCCGGAATTGCTCTCTCCGATGCCCTGGCCGGCATCCTGCGCGCGAGGCCGGGCGATGTGGTCGAGGTGGAGCTTCTCGAAAGGGATCGTCGCGTGGTTCTCGTGCCCGTCACGACCGTGATCCAGGGCTATCTGGGCCTCACGGCCTTCATGAACCTCGATGCGCTGAACCGGATCATGCGCGAGCCTGATCTCATCAGCGGCGTTCATGTGCGCTATGATGCCGCCGCGCAGTCCGAACTGTTCGAAAGGCTCAAGCAATTGCCCAAGGCGAGCTTCATCGCGCTCCAGCGCGTCTCCCTCCGGCAATTCCGGGACACCCTGGCGCAGAACCTTCTGACCATGGTCACGATCTATGTGAGCCTGGCCGCGACGATCGCCTTCGGCGTTGTCTACAATGTCGCGCGCATCACCCTTTCCGAGCAGGGGCATGAAATGGCGAGCCTGCGTGTGCTGGGCTTCACGCGGGGGGAGGTCTCCGGCCTGCTCATCGGCGAGATCGCGATCATCGTCCTGGTGGCGCAGCCTCTGGGCTGGGCGATCGGCTACGGCTTTGCCGCCGGCATGGCGCTCGGGTTTTCCAGCGAGCTTTATCGCGTGCCGCTGGTGGTCGGGCGCGAAGCCTATGGGTTTGCGAGCCTTGTGGTGATCGCCGCGGCGCTTCTTTCGGCGCTGGTGGTGCGGCGGCGGATCGACGGGCTGGACCTTGTCGCAGTGCTGAAAACGCGGGAGTGAGGCATGGCCCCGAACTGGACACGCACGCTGCCCGTCGCCGCGATCGGACTGGCTCTCGCAGCGGCGGGCATATGGGCGCTCTGGCCCCAGCCCGTGCCGGTGGATGTGCATGTCATCTCACGCGGCCCGATGGAGGTGACGGTCGAGGATGAGGGCATCTCGCGCGTGCGGAATGTCTACACCGTCTCGGCGCCCCTGCTCGGCAAGGTCCGCCGCTCGCAACTCAGGACCGGGGATGCGGTGATCAGGGACGAGACCATTGTCGCCCGCATCGAGCCGGTCGATCCCTCGCTGCTCGACTTCCGGTCGCTTCAGGTCCAGGAGGCCGCGGTCGAAGCCGCGCGAGCCGCCGTGGAACTGGCGGATGCCCAGATGCGGCAGGCAAGGTCGCAGCTGGAATTCGCGCGGGCGGAATTGCAGCGCTCGCATACCCTTCTCGCCCGCCAGGCAGTGACCGAACGGGCGCATCAGCAGGCCCTTCTCGCGGTCGACACGGCGGAAGCCGCGCTCGCAAGCACCTCGGCCACGCTGGATTTGCGCCGCCACGAATTCGACCAGGCGCAGGCCCTGCGGCTTCAGCCCGGGGAAGACGCCCCTGGCCGCAATCCCTGCTGCATCGAGGTTCGGGCACCCGAGAGCGGTCGCGTGCTGCGTCTTGCGGTCGAAAGCGCGCAGGTCGTCCAGCCCGGCCAGTTGCTGCTCGAAATCGGCAATACCGACGATCTGGAGATCGCGGTAGACCTTGTCTCCCGCGATGCGCTGCGGGTCGCGGAAGGCGGGAATGCGCGCATCGAGAACTGGGGTGGAGACGGTGCGCTGACAGCCCGTGTGGCCCGGATCGAACCATCCGGCTTCACGAAGGTTTCCGCCCTGGGGATCGAGGAGCAGAGGGTCAAGGTCGTTCTTGATCTGCTCGAGCCGCCGGATCGCTTCCGGCGCCTGGGGCATGGATTTCGTGTGATTGTCCGCATTTCTGTCTGGCATGGGGAAGATGTCGTCTCCATCCCCCTTGGCGCCCTGTTCCGGCACAAGGACCGTTGGGCAACCTATGTGGTGGAGCAAGGGCGCGCCAAGCTTCATCCCGTCGAGATCGGCGAAAGGAACCTGCGCGAGGCGCAGGTTCTCTCTGGCCTCGGCGCAGGCCAGCAAATCGTGCTCCACCCCAGTGATCGGCTCGCGGATGGCGCCCGCATCACCTTGCGCCGATGAAGGCGGAATCGTCCTTCCGGGGCCGCTCGTCTGACGGCCGCGATGCGGTGTCGGCCCTGAATTGACATGAATCAGAGTTTGGGCCGCCTGTTCTGGCATGGTGCTTGATGGATCAACGAGGGAGGTCACCATAAGCCATGGCGGAAATCGGAAGCGGGAAGGAGCATCCCCCGAAACGGTGACGCGTCAGGTAACAGCGGCGTTGGAGCAGAATTTCGCCGGCTTGATGGTCATGCCGCAGCGGCTGATGCAGGCACAGATTGAAATCCTCACGGAAGGCATGAATTTCATGAGCCGCCGGATGAAGGCACAGGCCGCGTTCCTCGGTGAACTGGGGCAGGTTGCGAGCGTCGCCAATCTCCCCCAGCTTCAGCGGAACCTCGTCGAGAACATCTCTCGCGACTGGACCGAAGAGGCAAAGGAAATCAATGATATCGTCAACAGGAACCTGAATACCCTGGTTCGGTTGGCGCAAGGAAGCGCTGGCGTCGGACCGGGGGCTCGTCAGTTCTCGTGAGCGGATCAACGGCCTGTCCGCGCGGCCTTCCGGTTGCCGCGGCGGTTCGGGCAGCAGGGAGGCCGCGGCCATCGCGGATTTTTATCGTGAAGCATCTGGATCTTGTCTTGCCAAAAGGGGCCCTGGTTCTCATCGCGGATGGGGCCAAGGCCATTCTTGCCCGGAATGAGGGCAGCTCCCGGACCCCCAAGCTGGGCGTGATCATGACGCTCCAGGCCGATCCGAACCCTCCCGACCGGGAGCATGGCGGGGAACGGCCGGGTCGCTTTCAGAAAGGCTCCGACCGCCGTACGGCCAGCGAAATGCCAGACCGTCACCAGATGGCCGAGACTGCCTTTCTGCGGCATGTGGCGCGCGAGTTCATGCGCGGGGAAAGGGAAATACCTGGCAAGGGGCTGGTGATCATCGCACCGCCGAAAGCCCTGGCTGTCCTGAGGGATGAGCTGGGGCAAACGGGAAATCACATCCTGGCCGAGATTCCGAAAGACCTCACCAAACACCCCCTCCCCGAGATCGAGGCCATGCTCGCCACCTGATGGCATGGAGCGATCGCCCGAGGAAATGCACCCATGGCCAAGCGAAATCCCGGGATTCGATCCCGTCGGCCCGTCATCCCGCGTCTGCCCCCGGAAGCGGCGAAACCGCTGGTCCCGGTTGCGCAGGAAGCTGGCCCGAGTGAAAGCGCGCTCGATCGCAAGATGCATGCGGCCATCGGCAGGATGGCCGGCGGCTTCTCGCCCATGGGCCTGTTCGAGGCTTGGACGGATTGGGCGGTTCATCTGGCGGTTTCTCCGGGGCGGATGACATCGCTCGTCGCCAGCGGGATGAAGGAGGCCGCTCACCTCGGAGCCATTCTAGCCTCGGCCGTGAGCAACAACGGCGTTTGCGAGCCCTGCCGCCGCGCATTGCCCCATGATGGGCGTTTCAGGGATGAGCGCTGGAGCCGATGGCCATTCGCCTTCCATGCGTCCAGTCTCCTGGCGTGGGAGCGCTGGTGGGATGAAGCGACGCGCGGGATCCACGGCGTCACGTCGCATCACTTGACGCTGCTCAATTTCGTCGGAAGGCAGTTTCTGGACACGCTCTCGCCGTCCAACTTCCCCTGGAGCAATCCTGAAGTGCTGGATGCGACGATCGAGACACGGGGAGCCAACCTTCTGCAGGGGGCAGGCCTCGCGCTGGATGATGCGGTCCGCGCGCTGCGCAATCAGCGGCCCGGCGAGGCCCAGGGATACCGCCCGGGCGAGCGCGTGGCACTGACTCCGGGGCG
>JADCCH010000013.1 GCA_020252865.1 Methylobacterium sp. | reverse complement strand
GGGCGCGATCCGCGTCGTTGCGGCGAGCTATCGCTACCAGGCAGGCCATGTGCTCGCGCTCAGCAATTCCAGTATGGAGCTCAATCCCGGCGAGTATGTCGGCATCACGGGCCCCTCGGGCTCGGGCAAGTCCACATTGCTGCATGTCATCCTTGGCATGAAAATGCCGGAGACCGGCGCGGTCTTCATCGACGGCGTCGATATCAGCACGCTGGACATGCCGGCCATCCGCCGCCGGATCGGCATCGTGGGACAAGGCGCGAGCCTTTTTCCCGGGACCCTGCGCGAGAACATCGCGCTCGGCCTGCCGATTTCCGACGCGGCAATCCTTGAATGCCTCGCACTTGCTGGCATTCGGACCGAGGTCGAGGCGATGCCGCTCGGCCTCGGTACGGTCGTGGGCGACGCGAATCCCTTATTCTCGGGCGGCGAGGTGCAGCGCCTGCTCTTCGCCCGCGCGCTGGCGAGCCGCCCGAAAATCGTCCTGCTCGATGAGGCGAGCAGCGCGCTCGATCCGGCCGCTCAGGCCTTGATCACGCGCTCGCTGCGGGCCCTCGGCATCAGCATCCTTGCCGTGGCGCATCGGCTCGAGACCCTGCAGGCCTGTGACCGCCTCTATGTGATGGATCGCGGCATGATTGTGCAGCATGGCACCTTTGCGGCGCTGGCCAACCGGCCCGGCCTGTTATCGGATTTGCTTGAATCTGGCCATTTCTCGACCGAGGCCGATTGATCGGCGAACAGAAACGCAAATCGAACTCGGAAGGCGAAGAGCGTGAGGGCTGCGGTGCAGTGTTCTGCGAGTTTGTCGCAGCGGATGGCTGTGCGGCGCAGCGCGGCGGGATCACCATGGCACTATCCTGCCAAGTCACTGAATTCGCCATGCCGCCCATGACGCCTGATTTGTCTTGCGAAGTGCGGAACATGGAACGGCCAGCGTCTATTTCGAATACTTCCAGACCGTCGTTCGAGAGACGCCAAGCCTGCGCGCGGCCTCCGTCTGATTGCCACCCGTGGCCTGAAGCGCGGCCGCGACCCGGCTGCGGATGGCCGCCTCGGCGACGGCTTCCAGGGTTTGTTCGGCGTCGAGGTCGGATCGGGCGTTCATTGCGGCGCGTTCTGGAAACAGATCGGCCGACGTCAGCACATCATGGTCGCGAAGGGCGGCCGCGCGTTCGATCCGGTTGCGCAATTCTCGAATATTGCCCGGCCATGAATGTTCGAGAAGCAAGGGCATCGCTTCGGCCGAAATGGAGAGAGATTGCCCTTCGGGGGCCGAGCCCGCGAGGAACGCGTTCGCGAGCGGAACGATCTCATCCCGTCGCTCTCGCAAAGGGGGAATCACGAGTTCGATCACCGCCAGACGGAAATACAGGTCTTCCCGAAAGGTTCCGGCTGCGATCATGGCCTTCAGATCGCGATGGGTTGCGGCAATCACCCTGCCGCCAAAGGATCGCTGCTCGATCGCGCCGACGGGCCGGTAGGTCCTCTCCTGAAGCAAGCGAAGGAGCTTGGATTGAAGCGCGATTGGCAATTCGGCGATTTCATCCAGAAACAGCGTGCCCTGATCCGCCTCCCGCACCACACCCGGCATCCGGGAGACGGCGCCCGTGAAGGCTCCCTTTTCGTGGCCAAAGAGCAGACTCTCCGCGAGATCCAGCGGGAGCGCCGCGCAATTCAGCGGAACGAAAGGGCCGGAAGCGCAGCGAGAGGCAGCATGCGCGAGGCGTGCGGCCCGCTCCTTGCCCACACCCGTTTCGCCCAGCAGCAAAAGAGGAAGATCACTGCGTGCCGCCTTTCCGAGGGTGGCCTCGAAGGCGTTCATGGAACTTGTGCGCTGTTCTCTCCGATCCTTTTCCAGCGCCACGGACTCCGACCTTTGGACCATCTGCTGGATGAGGGTCACGAGCGCGTCGGTATCGACCGGTTTGATGAGGTAGTCACGCGCGCCGGCTTTCACGAGGCGCACGGCCTGTTGAACCTCCCCGAAAGCCGTCATGAAGATGTATGGGAGCAGCCCCAGGGTTCCGGTGATCTCCCGGAAAACATCCTCGCCGGTGGCGTCCGGGAGACGCATATCGCTCAGAACAAGGTCAGGCGGAAAGGCGCGGGCCTTGCGGATGGCCGAAGCGCCATCCGGTGCAAGGAACACGTCAAAGCCTTCCAGGCGCAGGCGCTGCGACATCGCCGGCCCGAGCGTGGGGTCATCCTCGATCAACAGGATCTTGGCCCCGTCCCTGCCGCCCATGGCTGGTGCCGAAGAATTCATGGCTGCGCTTCCAGTGGGATTTCAACACGGATGGTGGTTCCACCCCCGGCATTGCCTTGCACGGAAACGCGCGCATTCAGATCACCCAAGATCGATACGATCGCATCAATCCCGATCCGGCGCGAGCGGATATCCTGCGCGTCCTCGCCCAACAGGCGGCGAATATGGCTTTGCTCCATGCCCGGCCCCTCGTCGCTGACCAGGCATGTGAGTTGTTGCTCCACGATCCGGGCTTCGAGGCAGACGCGGCCGGAACGGGGCGAGACAGCAACCGCGTTGAGCAAAAGGTTGAGCAGAACCTGCC
>JADCCH010000129.1 GCA_020252865.1 Methylobacterium sp. | reverse complement strand
TGAAAATCTCCCGCTACACAAACGGAACGGGAGATTAGGCAAAAAATTCTACCTAAAGATGTATTTTTCTGTTTTTCTATCAAAAGTTGTCATTTTCCTCCTCGCGGCGCGGCGATTTCAGCTTGGCGAACACCGTCTCGATATCGAGGTTCGGTTTGCGCTCCGGTGCATCCATGCTGGTCGTCACATCGGCCGGGAGCAGCGTTGCGCCCTGATCCGGGGCCGGTGCAGGGCGATCCTTGGAGGCGCGATTCACCTCGAAATCGAGGTCGATCTGCGTGCAGAGCCCCAAAGTCACCGGATCGAGCGGCTGAAGGTTCGTCGAATTCCAGTGCGAGCGCTCCCGCACCGACTGGATCGTGGACTTGGTGGTGCCCACGAGACGGATGATCTGCGCATCCTTCAGTTCCGGGTGGTTCCTGATGAGCCACTGGATCGCATTCGGACGGTCCTGACGCTTGGAAACCGGCGTGTAGCGCGGCCCCTTGGCACGCTTCAGATCCGGCAGGCGCACCTTCGATTCCTGCACGCGCATGCGATAATTCGGGTCCTTCTCGGCCTTCTCCAGCTCTTCGCGCGAGAGCTGGCCAGCCTGAACCGGATCCAGGCCGCGCATGCCGGCCGCCACATCACCATCGGCGATGCCCTGCACCTCGAGCGGATGCAGCGCGCAGAATTCGGCGATCTGGTCGAAGGTCAGCGTGGTGTTTTCCACCAGCCACACGGCCGTCGCCTTGGACATCAGCAGGGTCGCCATCTCGGGCCTCCATCGGGTTGAAAAGGTCGCGTGGTTTCGCCCGCGCCCCCTTCCCGGGGAGGCGCGCAACGCGTTTCAACGCGATGCCATTTTGGGAATTGCGTTCTTATAATGCGCGGAAGATTCGCATGCAACCACGTTTCACGCTGCCAGGACGCGCCATGTTCAATGATCTTGAACCGACCAGAAAGAAGACCGCCTATGCGCTGGGGCAGGATGTCAGCGCCTTTTCGCTTTCCGATCTCGACGAGACCATGAAGCAGCTGGAGGCCGAGATCGCCCGGCTCGATGCGGTACGGAAGCAGAAATCCGCCTCTCAATCGGCGGCCGATGCGCTGTTCCGCAAGCCAGAATAAGCCGAGGCCGGCAGCGGAACCGGTCTGGATTGCGGGGTTTGTGCCGGGATTGATGAAAATCCGGTCAACTTAACGAGGCGTTAAACTTTTCGGCCTATTTTAAAGTATGTTCCGGTTCGCCGGATCCCGAGTGGCTCCCGCCGCTCTGTTTGACGCCTCCCTGTTGGACTTTCCCAAGGATCGCCATGAAGCGGTCCTTTTTTTTGGGCCGGTGCCCAAATCCGTGGTTCCTCTCATTCCGCCGCCAGTCTTTGCCCATTTTCAAACACCGAGAATGCCATCTGTTAACCGTGAATGAACCGTTAATTTCCGGTTTGGCCGGTTTGGTGCTGTAATTGCTCCCAGTCCGTCATCCCCGGCGCCCTGTTCCGAAGTGGCGCAGATGATGTGATGGAGTGAGACAGATGGCCAACGAACGGGATCAGGTGACAATCGAGATGTCGTCCGCCGGCAATAGCGGTGGTACCGATACGGTTTCGTTCACGCATCGCCTGCTGGCGAGCGAGAACTTCATGCTGCTTTTTCGCGAGGGAATGTCGCTGGTGGAGGCGACGGCTGCCTATCTCGATGGCGAGGGCCGCGCCGACAGCCGTTGCCTGGCGCGCCCGGTCGCGCTCGCCTATGCCAGCGAGAGCATGCGGCTGACCACGCGCCTGATGCAATTGACATCCTGGCTTCTGCTTCAGCGTGCCGTGAACGAAGGTGAACTCTCCCGCGAGGAGGCCGAGCGCGAGCATCGCCGCGTGGTCATCGCGCCGCTGGAATCCAGGACGGATGATGCGACCTTCGCGGCGCTGCCGGAATCCCTGCGCAGCCTCATCCAGCGTTCCAACAGCCTGCATGCGCGCATTCAGCGCTTCGATCGGGACCTGAAGTCGGAGCCCGAAACGGCCCCCACCGACAATCCCGTGGCGAGCCAACTGGGCATGCTCGCCGCGGCCTTCCAGCGTCGCTGAAGGTGGGTTCTTTCGCCGGGTTCGGCCTCTCTTGCCGCCTCGGCCTGCGGCACAATCAAAAAAAGCCCGCGTTTGACGCGGGCCTTTCTGATCGCAGGCAGGGCCTCTCGCGAGGCCTCGCCGCTTACTTCTTGCCGAACGAGATGCCGGCGAATTTCTGGTTGAACTTCGAGACGCGACCGCCGCGATCCTGCAGGGTCTGTGTGCCGCCGGTCCAGGCCGGATGGGTCTTGGGGTCGATGTCGAGGTTCAGCGTGTCGCCGGCCTTGCCATAGGTCGAACGCGTCAGGAACTCGCTCCCGTCGGTCATCACGACCTTGATGAAATGGTAGTCCGGATGGATATCGGCCTTCATGGGAGACCCCTCGAAAAAAGTGGCGCGGCCCCACGTTTCCGCTCGCTTCCGCGCCCGTGAAGTTCAGTGCGGCGAGCCTATACATCAGAGCGCTTGACGGAACAAGCCGTGTTGAGGGACATGCTCCCCCTCAGACCGACACCGACCCTTCCTCCGCAGCCGAGGCCGCCTCCCGCCCATGAGCGAAACCGTCCTTCCTGCCGCTCCGGCAAGCCCGAAGAAGCCTCGTGCCGATTTTTCGGCGCTGCGGCGCATGCTTCCCTTCCTCGTGGCCGAAAAACTCTACATCGCGCTTGGCCTCGCGGCCCTCGTGGTGGCGGCGATTGTGACACTGGCGATTCCGCAGGCCGTTCGCCGCGTCGTCGATTTTGGCTTCACGCCTGAGACGAGCGGCCTGATGGATGCCTATTTCGGGATGATCGTGGCGCTGACCGCCCTGCTCGCGATCTCGTCCTCGCTGCGCTATTATTTTGTCATGACGATCGGCGAGCGCGTGGTGGCGCGCATCCGCCGGGCGGTTTTCGGCCGCGTGATGACGCTCGACGGCGCCTTCTTCGACACCGCGCGATCAGGCGAGATCGTCTCGCGCCTCACGGCGGATACCACGCAGCTGAAATCGACCTTCGGGGCCTCCGCTTCCATTGCCCTGCGCAATCTCATCCTGCTCATCGGGGCGGTGGTGATGATGGTTGTCACCTCGCCGAAGCTCGCGGCCATGGTGCTGCTCGCCATCCCGGCGATCGTGCTGCCGCTGGTCGCGGCGGGGCGGGGTGTGCGCAAGCGCTCGCAGGCCGCGCAGGATACCTTGGCCGAGGCCGCCTCCTTCGCAACCGAACGCATCGGTGCGGTGCGTGTGGTGCAGGGTTTCGGCGGCGAACGCGCAGCCATGGGTCATTTCGGTGCGGCCGTGACCAGCGCCTATGACGCAGCCCGCGCCGCCACGCTCAGCCGCGCGATCCTCACCTCCATCGTGATCTTCCTCGTTTTCGCGAGCATCACTTTCGTCCTCTGGACTGGCGCGAAGGCGGTGATGGCTGACGAGATGACTGCCGGTCGTCTCTCGCAATTCGTGCTCTATGCAGTGTTCGCGGCGAGTGGTCTCAGCCAGTTGTCGGAGGTCTATGGCGAACTCGCGCAGGCCGCCGGTGCCGCGCAGCGCCTCGGCGACCT
>JADCCH010000128.1 GCA_020252865.1 Methylobacterium sp. | reverse complement strand
CGAGGGCGGAAGCATTCCGCGATCCCACGATCCCGAGGGTCGGCTTCTCGAGGCAGGCGAGCGAACCGCGCAGCGCGATCACCGGCGGCGGTGCGTCGATCTCGCGCAGGAGGGCGGGATAATCCGCCTCGCCATATCCGAGCAGGCGTGCGCCAAGGCTTTCGGCCTCGCGCAGTTCCGCCTCGATCTCGCGCTCTGTTGGGGGCAGGAGCGGTCGCTTCGCCCTGGCCGAGAGCCCCGGCAGGGCCTCGAGCGCGGCACCGGCACCGCCGAAACGGTTGATGAGCGAGCGGAATGTCAGCGGCCCCACGCCTTCGGTGCGGGCGAGCCGCAGCCAGTCAAAACGCTGGCGATCCGAGAGGCGAAACATGATCAAGCCTTTCTGGCTTCAGCCCTTCTGGCCGATCTTCCCTTCCGTGCCGGCGAGAAGACGCTCGATGTTGGGCCGATGCTTGAACCAGAGCAAGGCCGCCATCGCGACAATCACGAGAATGCCCATGGACCAGTGCCCCGTGACGAAGCCGCTGCCCACCTCGAACAGCGCGATCGCCGCCGAGGACGTGAGCGAAGAGAGCGAGGAATAGCGTTTGAGCCAGCCCATCGCGAGCCAGATCGCGCCGGCAGCGAGGAAGATCCACGGGTTGAACGCGAGCAGGACGCCAAACCAGGTCGCAACGCCCTTGCCGCCCTGGAACTTCAGCCAGACCGGATAGCAATGGCCGAGAAAAGCGCCGAAACCGGCGAGCATGCCTGGCGCATAGCCCCAGCGCATCGCGATCCAGACCGCCACCGTGCCCTTCAGCGCATCGAGCAGCAGGGTCGCGGCCGCGAGGTCCTTGCGGCCCGTGCGCAGCACGTTGGTCGCGCCGATATTCTTCGAGCCGATGGTGCGGATATCCTCGGTGCCCGCGAACCTCGTGAGCAGCAGGCCGAAGGGGATGGAGCCGCAGAGATAGCCGAAGCCCAGCCCGAGAAGGCTTGAAACCATTTCCGGTGACACTTCGCGCTCCCCCTGCCCGCCGACCTCAACGATAGGCGTGGACGAACCTGCCCGCAACCATCGTGAGTTTCACCCGGCCGCTCATCCGCGCCTCATCGAAAGGGGTATTCTTGGAGCGCGAATGCAGGGCGGCAGCCTCCACCACCCAAGGCTCTTCGGGATCAAGCACGAAGAGATCGGCCGCCTGGCCCCGGCCGAGGCGTCCCGCCGGAAGGCCGAGAATATCGGCCGGCCCGGTCGACATGGCGGCGATCAGGCGGGCCAAGGTGATCTGCCCCGCCTCGACCAGCCTCATCCCCGCCGCGAGCATCGTCTCGAGGCCGATGGCACCGGGTGCGGCTTCCGCGAAAGGCAGGCGCTTCTGCTCCACATCCTGCGGGTTGTGATCGGAGACGATCACATCGATGAGCCCGCTGGCCACCGCCTCCACCAAGGCGAGCCGCTCTTCCTCGTGGCGCAAGGGGGGCGACAGCTTCAGGAAGGTGCGGTAACTGCCGATATCCGTCTCGTTGAGAGTCAGGTGGTTGATGGAGACGCCGGCCGTGACCGGCAGACCCTCCTCCTTCGCGCGGCGCAGCACCTCGAGGCTCTCGCGGCAGGAGACGAGCCCGGCATGGTAGCGCCCCCCCACAAGCTTCACGAGGCGGATATCGCGCTCGAGCATGATGGTCTCCGCCGCATGCGGCACGCCCGGCAGGCCGAGGCGCGTGGCGAACTCACCCTCGGTGGCGCAGCCCTCTCCCACGAGATCGGGGTCTTCGACATGGTGGATCACCGGCATGTCGACCATGCCGGCATAGGCCAGTGCCCGGCGCATCACCTGCGCATTCTTCACGGGGCGGTCGCCATCGGTCACCGCGACGGCACCGGCAGCCTTCAGCAGGCCGAATTCGGTCATTTCCCTGCCGGCGAGGCCCTTGGTGAGTGCGGCAGCCGGATGAATGCGCACGAGGCCCGTATCCCGCGCGCGGCGCAGCACGAAATCCACCACGGCCGGTTCATCGATCGCCGGGGAGGTGTTGGGCTGCATCACGATGGTGGTGACACCGCCGGCCGCCGCCGCTTCGGAAGCCGAGCGGAAGGTCTCGCGATGCTCCTCGCCTGGCTCGCCGATGAAGGCGCGCAGATCGACGAGCCCCGGCGCGACCACCGCGCCCTTGAGGTCGATCACGCCGGAATCGAACTCGCCGGCGGGATAAGGCTTCGCCGCGATCTCCGCGATGAGCCCGTCGCGGATCAGCACCGCGCCGAGATGCTCCTTCCCCGAGACGGGATCGACGATGCGCGCATGGTTGAGAACGGTATCGGTCATGGGGAACTCATCCCTGCAGCATTGATCACGAGGTCAATCATCGTCCCGCGCGTAGCGGCTGCGGAAGCGCCGCAATTCGCGCACCGAACGGATGGTGGCCCCCAGGCCATAGGCGATCAGCAGCAGGGCCAGAACCGGCGGCAGCATCAGCAGCGTGTTGCCCAGCACCCGGAGCGAGAAGAAGTTGCCGCGCCCGCCACCCATCTGGTCGGAGAGGTAGGCCGCAAGAAGCACGCCAAGGCCGAGGCAGAAGCCAAGCCCACGCTTGAAGCCTGTAAAGGCCGCGAGCGCCAGCGCGGCAAGACCGAGGAGACCCACGAAAATGCGCACACCCTCCATGGCCTGAAGGTAGATCGGCAGCCAGCCGACGCTGCCGCCGCCACTGTTGCGACCGAAGAACAGGCTGTCGTAGACCTCGATCAGGCCGGCCAGAACGAACGGCCCGGCGAGATAGAGCTTGCGAAGCCGGGCCTCCTCATCCGCGACCATCCACACCCAGAACCCGATGCCGAGCGCAAGGCTCCAGCGCGCAATCGGCTGCTGGAGGATCGCGAGCAGGATGTCGCCCAGGAAGCCCTCGATCATCGCGACGCCTCACCCATTGGGCAATCTCCGGGCCAGCGCCTCCAGCACCGCCATCCGCACGGCCACGCCCATCTCCACCTGTTCGCGGATGAGGCTCTGCGCGCCATCCGCCACGTCGGACGCGATCTCGACGCCGCGGTTCATCGGGCCGGGATGCATCACCAGGGCATCGGGCTTGGCAAGCGCGAGTTTCTCGCGGTCGAGACCATAATAGTGGAAGTATTCCTGCATCGAGGGCACGAAGGCCCCATTCATGCGCTCGCGCTGCAGGCGCAGCATCATGACGATATCCGCGCCATCGAGCGCCTTCTTCATATCCGTGAAGACCGCCACGCCATAGCGCTCGATGCCCTTGGGCAGCAATGTGACGGGACCGCAGACCCGCACCCGCGCGCCAAGCGCCTGAAGGCAGATGATGTTGGAGCGCGCGACGCGAGAATGCGCGATATCCCCGCAGATCACGACCGTCAGCCCCTCGATCCCGCCCTTGTTGCGGCGGATGGTCAGCGCGTCGAGCAGCGCCTGCGTCGGGTGCTCGTGCGCGCCGTCACCGGCATTGATCACCGCGCAATCGACCTTGCGGGCCAGCAGATGCACCGCGCCGGCCGAATGGTGGCGCACCACGATGAGATCGGGCCGCATGGCGTTCAGCGTGATGGCGGTGTCGATCAGGGTCTCGCCCTTCTTCACGCCGGAATTCGCGACCGACATGTTCATCACATCGGCACCGAGACGTTTCCCCGCGAGTTCGAAGCTCGCCTGCGTGCGCGTGGAGTTTTCAAAAAACAGGTTGATCATCGTCCGGCCCCGCAAGGACGACTTCTTCTTCTCAACCTGCCGGTTGAGGGAGATCTCCACCTCCGCCAAGGCGAGGAGACCCTCGATATCGGGGCGCGAGAGGCCCTCGATCCCGAGCAGATGGGGATGGGGAAAGGCAAAAATCGAGCTGTTGGACATCGCAGTTTCGAGGCGTTAGGCCACACGATGGCGAAGGGCAAGAGAGCGGGCGGGCTATCCCCCGGAGAAATGCATGTCCGGCGCCGGAATGGCCCCTTTTCCGCTCCATGATACGTGAAGGCCATTTGACAAACCCCCCGCGTCTCTCCATGTCTCCGGGCCGATCGGATGGGGCGTGATGGAACATAAAGTCGTCGTCGTTGAATCGCCGGCCAAGGCGAAGACGATCCACAAATATCTGGGACGCGGCTACGAGGTGATCGCCTCGTATGGCCATGTGCGCGACCTGCCGCCCAAGGATGGCTCTGTCGATCCCGATGCGGATTTCGCCATGCTCTGGGAACTGGATGGCCGGGGATCGAAGCAGATCTCCGCCATCGCCGCTGCCGTGAAGGACGCGGACAGCCTCATTCTCGCGACCGACCCGGATCGCGAGGGCGAAGCCATCTCGTGGCACATTCTCGAAGCGCTGAAATCGCGCCGCGTGCTCAAGGGCAAGCCGGTGGAGCGCGTGACCTTCAATGCGATCACCAAGGATGCCGTGGCCCATGCCATGGCGAACCCGCGCGAGATCGACCAGGCGCTGGGCGAGGCCTATCTGGCTCGACGCGCGCTCGATTATCTCGTGGGCTTCCAGCTTTCACCCGTGCTCTGGCGCAAATTGCCGGGCGCGCGATCAGCGGGCCGCGTGCAATCGGTCGCCTTGCGCCTCGTATGCGATCGCGAAGAGGAGATCGAGCGGTTCATCACGCGGGAATACTGGTCGCTGGTGGCGACCCTTCTCACCGCGCGGGGCGAGGCCTTCGAGGCGCGGCTTGTCGGCGCGGATGGCAGGAAGATCACCCGGCTCGATGTCGGCACGAAGGCCGAAGCCGAGGTCTTAAAGGCGGCGCTCGATGCGGCGCGCTTCACGGTGCATTCCGTGGAAGCCAAGCCCGCGAAGCGCCATCCCTATCCACCCTTCACCACTTCGACGCTGCAGAT
>JADCCH010000127.1 GCA_020252865.1 Methylobacterium sp. | reverse complement strand
CCCGGCAATCGCCAGAACCTGCCGCTCCAGCGGCAGAACCTGACGGGCGCCCTCTGCAATCGCCCCGCCGGCCTGTTTCCAGGCGCCGATGCCACCCGCGAGCGAATAGACCTCACGGCCTGGAGCGGCGAGCCGCTCGCAGGCCATGCCGCTGCGGCGGCCCGAGGCGCAGACGAGCACCAGCTTTTCGTCCTCGCTTGGCGCGATCTCGACACGATCAAGCATGCCAAGCGGGATCGAACGCGCGCCGGCGATATGGGCGGAGGCAAATTCCGCCGGCTCGCGCACATCGATGATCCGGGCCGTTCCGGCTTTCGCCCAGGCAAGGGCGGTGGCGGCGTCGATCTCACGCATGTCCTTCTCCGTTTCTTGCGGCCTGGCTCTTCCAGCATCGGCCTTTACAAATTCGATTTACTGAATATGTAAGATCCCATTGCGATTCTGGCAAGAGCATGGGAGCCTCCCGACAATGAAAAACTATCCCGACATCACCCGCGATATCTCGGCCGGCCTGCGCGAACTGCGCAAGGATGCGCCTGACGCGCTGGCCGGTTTCTCGCAACTGACCAAGGAAGCGATGAAGGACGGCGCCCTTGACAAGAAGACCAAGGAATTCATTGCCATGGCCCTGGGCGTGGCGGCCCGCTGCGATGCTTGCCTCGGTTTCCACGCCGAAGCGTTGGTGAAACTCGGCGCGACGCGGCAGGAACTCGCGGAAGTGTTGGCCGTCGCCGTGCAGATGGGCGGCGGGCCTTCGCTGATGTATGCGGCGGATGCGATGACCGCATTCCTGCAATTCGAGGCGCAGAAGGCGGCTTGACGATCATGCGCCGGGCGAGGGGATGAATTCCGTCTTGCCCGGCACGCTATCGAACCGGTCGGCGGCCCAACCGGCCCGGCATGAAAACGCCGGATGACGAAAGACGCGCTCAGCCATCCAGCGGCGTTGTGCCCGAGGGCTTGCCATCCGGTCCGAACTGGATCTTCTCGATGCGCATCTCGGCCTCCCGCAGCAGCGTTTCGCAGCGCTTCTTCAGGGCTTCGCCGCGCTCGTAGAGGCCGATCGATTCCTCAAGGCTCACCTCGCCGCGCTCGAGCTGGCTGACGATGGTTTCGAGCTGGCGCATCGCCTCCTCGAACGGGATCTGTGCAAGGGCGGCATCAGGAATCGTATCTTTGCTCATGGCCGCGAATGTAGGCGAGGGGAAACGGAAGGGGAACCCTGCCGCATCGGTTTTCCCAAGCGGATGCGTTGAGAGCATTTTCAAGCGAAGTGGGCACCGGTTCGCGTGAAGAAAATACGTCAAGGAAAAAGAGAGCATCCGATCTCATTCGATCAGATCGGAAAAAGCTTCACACGCGCGCGCCCACGCGCAGACCGGGAGCCGGGCGCTCCACCAGAACCTCGCGACGGAAGCGGAACAGGGCGGCGGGTCGCCCACCCGTGGTGGTCTGCTCACCCGTTGCTTCCACAAGGCCCGTGGATTCCACAAGACGGCGGAAATTCTGCTTGTGCAGGTGGTTGCCGGAAATCGCCTCGACCTTCTGCTGGAGCGAGGTGAGGGTGAAGCGCTCGGGCAGCAATTCGAAGACCAGCGGGCGATATTTCAGCTTGCCCCTGAGACGGCCCAGGGCGGTCGCGAGAATGCGACGATGGTCGAACTGCATGGTGCGGCCAAGCCGCGGCCGGGCCGCCCACAGCGTTGCCGCCGCACGCCCGTCGCGCCGCGCCTCCTCGAGGAGGCCGGCCTCGTAAAGAAGCTCATAGCGTTCGAGCACCTTTTCCTCGTCGAATGGGCGGCCATCGAGCGCGAAGAGCATGGTTGCACGGTCAAGCCGTGTCAGGCCCCGCTTGCCCATGGGCTCGGCGGGGGTGGCAGCCCATTCGCCGAGGCGCGGTGCGATATCGCGGTCGATGATCGCGGGGCGACCGCCGCGCCAATCTTCCCATGGGAAAAAGTCGTAGACGCCGTGCAAGGCGCCTGGCGGCACGCGCTCGCCATCCTGCCGCGTCAGCGCGAGATAACCGATGGAGACGACATGCGGATTCTCGCTCACGGGGGCCGTGGCGAGGCGTTCTTCGGCCTGCCGCCCGCGATCGCCGAAGGTGTAGAGCTGTTCGACATAGCCAAGCGTGAGGCCCGCCTGTTCGCTCGCGAAAGCCCGCAGGCCCAGTTCCAGCGTGCGATGCACCATGGGTTCGAACGGGCCGGAAGGCAGGCCAGGGCTCCCTGCCACGTCAAAGGCGGAGGCATAGACCACGGGCATGTCCCGCTCGATCATCAGGATAACGGCAGTGAGGTTGATCTCCAGCGCATTCCCCGCCGCGTGCAACATTCAGTCCACCCGCGGCCCGCTCGGCCCGATCTCGAGACTGAAGGGCACGCCTTCGTAGCAATCCTCGCCGCGACCGATGGCCTCGATCGCGCGGACCATACGCCCGCCGCGGCCAAGCAACCGGTCGCCGAGCCCCACGATGTGGATATTGGGCGTGGCCGTGGGCGAAACCTGCCGAAGGCGCATCGCCCATTCCGCCTCGCTCGTCTCGGGGCGCAGCGCGCAGGCGGCGATGAAGGCCGAGGCAGTGGAACGGCTGACCCCCGCATAGCAATGGATGACGAGCGGGTTCTGCCGTTCCCAGCGCCGTATGAAGCCGATGATCTGCGTGACATGCACCTCGCTCGCCATGACCTCGCCCTCGGTGGGCCGCCAGATATCGGCGAAATCGAGCTTCAGATGACGCGTCTGCTCCACGCCCGGGGGTGTTTCAACCTGCCCGATATTCTTGATGACCGTGAGCACGTCGCGCGCGCCCGTCTCGGCCACGGTGCGATGCAGGCGCTCCAGCGAGCAGACATGGATACGGGGCATGATCAGGCTCTCCGGTCAGGGGTGAGTTCGGCGAAGCGCGCGAGGAAACGGCTCTTCGCCTCTTCCGCATGCCACGGGGTGAGCAGGCTGTTGACAGACGGGGCGAAGCGCGGCGGCACGCCGAAAATCTCGCCCGCTTCCTTTTCCGAAAAACCGGCGAGACGCGTCGCTTCCAGATAGGCCGCCCCGCGATCCGCTTTCTTGGCGAGGTCCTGGGCGATCTTCGTCATCGGCGCCGGCAGGTCGAAGCGGCGCATCACGGCCTCGAGGATGCGCGCCTCGGTTTCGAGATAGGCCTCGCCAATCACGGATTTGAAGGGCGAGATCATGTCGCCGATCACATATTCCGCCGCATCATGCAGAAACACCGCGCGCCGCGTGGTCTGCGAGATCGAGGGCGCGAGGTGCCCGGCAATCGCATCCACCAGCAAGGAATGCTGCGCGACCGAATAGATCTGGGTGCCCAGCGTCTGGCCGTTCCAGCGGGCGACGCGCGCGAGGCCATGGGCGATATCCTCGATCTCGATATCGAGCGGGGAGGGATCGAGCAGGTTCAGACGACGGCCCGAAAGCATCCGCTGCCAGGCGCGCGGCGCGGCAGGCTTCGACGAACGGCGGGGGTTAGCGGATCGGACCATCCTACGGGTTATCGCGGGGGCGCGAGAACCTTTCAAGAGGTGAGCGTGTCAGGCGATGCCCGACACGGGAAAGCGCGCGAAATCAGGCCGGCTAAAGGCGACAGGCACACCACCGGCGGTTGGGTTCTCCCCGGCCGCCAGCGCATCCTCGAGGCGGTCGAGCCGCACCCGCGCGATGGCCCGGTCGCCATAGCATTCGCCGATCGCACCGATGGCACGATCGCCTGCCATCACGGCGCAGCCACCGATCACGGCAAAACCGTTCGTGAACCGCAAGGGAAGAGCGCGCGTGCGCGCGGTTCCGCGATGCTCCATGCGGCTCACGACCTCCTGCCCGATGTAGCAGCCCTTCCGGAAATCCACCCCCGCCAGCTGGTCGAGCAGCACCTCATGCGGGAAGGCGTCGAGCGCGGGATAATCCTTGCCCATTTCCGGCACGCCGAGGCTGACGCGCCGCAGGTGGTAGGCTTCCGGCGAAGCCTTTTCGAAAGGCTGGCCGATGGCGGCAAGCATCGCTTCCGGCCCCACGAGCCGCAACCCCAGACCGGCATGGCGCGGATCGGCGAAGAGATAGACCTCGTCGTTTGCGAAATCCGGCGTGTCGAGCAGCACGGCGACCGCCGTTCCGGCCGGCGCATGGCCAAGGGTCACCTCGGCCCGGAGCTTGTATTGCCCAAGCTTCTCCAGCAGAGGATCGGCGAAACCCGACGCCACATCCAGCAGGAACAGCCCTTCCGCATCGCCTTCATCGCCGGCATTGGCGACGAGCATCTCGGCGATGATCTTTCCCTGCGGAGTGAGCAGCGCGGCCGGGCGCATCTGGCCGGGTTTCAGCGTCTCGATGTTGGCCGTCAGCAGGTTATGAAGGAAATGCGCCGCATCCTTGCCGGCAACGATCAGCAATCTGCGCTCAGGCAACGGGATGAATTGCGACACGCGAGCCTCTCCGGCGCTTGTTTCGGCATTGATCGGCAGATAAGCAACCGGGGTCCGAACCGCAAGGGAGCCTCGCCATGCCGGAAACCTTTGATCTCATCCTCAAGGGCGGCGAGGTGGTGAACCAGGATGGCCGCGGCCTGCGCGATCTCGCCATCCGCGACGGGAAAATCGCCGGCATCGGCCTGTTCTCGGCGGATCAGGCCGCCGAGACGATCGACGCAACAGGCCTCACCATTCTCCCCGGCGTGATCGACACGCAGGTGCATTTCCGCGAGCCGGGCCTCACGCACAAGGAAGACCTCGAAACCGGTTCGCGCGCAGCGGTGATGGGGGGGGTGACGGCCGTTTTCGAGATGCCGAACACCAATCCGCTCACAACCTCGGCGGAAACGCTCGCGGCGAAGGTCGCGGCCGGGCACCATCGCATGCATTGCGATTTTGCCTTCTTCGTCGGTGGCACGGCGGAGAATGTCGATGACATCCCCGAACTGGAGCGCCTGCCGGGCGCGGCGGGCATCAAGGTCTTCATCGGTTCCTCCACCGGCAATCTGCTCGTGGAAGATGATTACAATCTCGAGCGCATCCTGAAGAAGCTCTGGCGCCGTGCCTCCTTCCATTGCGAGGATGAGCCGCGCTTGCGCGAGCGGATGAACCTTCGGGTGCCGGGCGACCCCTCTTCCCATCCGGTCTGGCGCGACCCGATCGCGGCGCTGAAGGCCACGGAGCGGCTTGTCACGCTCGCCCGCAAGCATGGCAAGCGGGTGCATGTGCTGCACATCTCGACGGCTGAGGAAATCCGCTATCTCGCGCACCACAAGGATGTCGCAACCGCGGAAGCCACGCCGCACCATCTCACGCTCGTGGCACCTGATTGCTACAAGCGCCTCGGCACCTATGCGCAGATGAACCCGCCCGTGCGCGATGCCGCGCATCAGACCATCATCTGGGAAGGTGTGCGGACGGGGGTGATCGACATCCTGGGTTCGGACCATGCCCCCCACACGCATGAGGAAAAGCACCATGCCTATCCCGGTTCGCATTCCGGCATGACCGGCGTGCAGACGCTCGTTTGCACCATGCTCGATCATGTCGCGAAGGGCAGGCTGACGCTCGAGCGCTTCGTGGACCTCACCTCCGCCGGCCCGGCGCGGCTCTTCAACATTGCGGCCAAGGGGCGGATCGCGGAGGGCTATGATGCCGATCTCACCATCGTGGACCTGAAGCGCCGGCAGGTGATCCGCAACGACTGGATCGCCTCGCGCTGCGGCTGGACACCCTATGACGGCGTGGAAGTGCAGGGCTGGGCGGTGGGAACCATCATCCGCGGAAAGCGGGTGATGTGGGAGGGCGAGATCGCCACGCCATCGCAGGGTGAGGCGGTGCGCTTCGGGGAAACCTTGCGGGGCTGAGACGGTTTTTGAGCAGGCTTTGGTAAGGAGAACCAGAATGTTCAGATCATTGGCAGCATGTATTCTTGTTGTCTCGCTTTTTCCACTTCGTGCTCAGGCCCAGACGGTCGAGCCGCCTTCTCCCGGCGACCTGAAGTCCTTGTGGCATCAGAGTGTTGAGCGGAAATATCTCGAATACGTTCCGAAAGACGGCAAGACCGGCCCTCGCTCGGTGCTGATCGATCTGCATGGGCTCCGTCCTGCCAACTGGAAAAACTGGATCGCTCCTGCCTTGCAGGGACTCGCGGATCGGGAAGGATTGCTCGTTCTTCGCCCCGAAGCCATCAATTTTCGATGGAATTACGCGGCCCCGGATGCCATGCGGAGCGCCGGCCAGAAGATAGGTAACGACGTCGCTGATGATGTCGGCTTTATTACCGCATTGATCGACGCGAAGGTGTCAACCGGGTTCGCCGACCCTGCCCGTGTCTATGTCACCGGCGACTCGCGCGGGGGCATCATGGCCTTCGAGTTAATGTGCAAGGCCTCGCAAAAGATTGCGGCGGCCGGACCAATGATCGCCTCCATGATGGAAAAGCAGCTCGCCGCCTGCAACCCTGAACGCCCCGTTCCGGTGATGGCGATCAACGGCACGATGGACGACAATATCTTCTACGATGGCTGGATCAGGGAGGGAAAACGGCTGCTTTCAACGCCAGAAGTCATGGATTTCTGGCGAAGACAGCATGGTTGCAGCGAACAGAGAGGTGATCCGATACCCAAGCGCGAAGGCGTAACGGGTGATCGCACGAGCATTTGGAAAATCACCTGGATGGGATGTAGGCAAGAAGGGGCAGTCTTGCTCTATCGCGTCAATGGCGGCGGGCATTCCACTCCGAGCTTGCGCGTTCGATCACAGGATGAGCACGGGCGCCGCAACCAGGATTTCGAGGCCATCGAAGAATTCTGGGCCTTCGCCTCAAAGTTCCGACGATAAAAACCATGAGCGAGGCCGTCACCTTCACGCGCGCCGGGTTCGGGCGCGGGTTCCGGCGTGGCATGGCCTTCGGGCCGGGGGTCTTTGCCTATGGCCTCGCCTTCGGGCTCGTGGCCGATCAGGCAGGGTTTTCGCCCTTGCAGGCCTTTCTCTTCTCGCTCGTGGTCTATTCCGGCTCGGCGCAGATGGCGACCCTGAGCATTCTTGCAGCCGGCACTTCGCTCACGGCTTCCATTCTCTGGTCGGTCGTGGCGCTGATTCTCGTGATGAATGCGCGCTATGTTTTGTTCGGCGCCACCCTCCGGCCCTGGCTGGGGCAGGTTTCGCCGCTGAAAGCCTATTCCACGCTCTACATTCTGGGGGATGGGAACTGGCTGATGTCGCTCAACGCCTATGAGAATGGCGAGCGCGATGCAGGTTTCGTGCTCGGCTCCGGCATGAGCCCCTGTCTGGCCTGGCTCGCAGGCACGGCGGCGGGCTCGGTGCTCGGCGGTTACGCGCCCAATCCGCGTGTGCTGGGCCTCGATTTCATGCTGATCGCGTTCTCGGCCGCAATGATGATCGGCATGTTCCGGCAGAAAAGCGATTGGGAGAT
>JADCCH010000126.1 GCA_020252865.1 Methylobacterium sp. | reverse complement strand
CGGGAAGATGCAGATGACCATGGAAGTGAGGATGGCCGGCGTCGTGCCCGCGCCGAACCACAGGACGAAGATCGGCACCACCGCCACTTTCGGGATGGACGAGAAGCCGACCAGCAGAGGATAGGCCGTATCATAGGCCACGCGGCTCACGCCGATCACCGCGCCGATCAGCACGCCGATGCCGACGCCGAGCGCAAAGCCGACGAGCGTGGTGTAGAGCGTCTGGACGAGATGCGGGCGAATGCCCGGGAAGAACTGCCAGAGCGCGCCCATGATGACCGTGGGGCGCGGCAACACGATTTCCGACACCTTGAAGACGAGGCAGGCCACCTCCCACAGCACGAAAAACGAGAGGATCAGCAGGCCGCTCTTGAGCTTCTGGCGCGTGCGTTCGGAGAGGGCATCCATGGCTCAGACCTTTCCGGTGCGGGCATCGACGATGAGCCCGCGCAGGCGCTGGGTCAGCGCCACGAATTCGGGCTCGAAAGTCATGTCGAGGGTGCGCGGGCGCGCGAAAGGCACGACATCATCGGCGACGATGCGGCCGGGGCGCGCGCTCATCACGCAGACGCGGGTCGCAAGATAGGCCGCCTCGCGCAGATCATGCGTCACGAGGATAACCGTGGGCCTGCGGTCCATCCAGAGCTGCTGGAGAATCGCCCAGAGCTCCTCGCGGGTGAACTGATCGAGCGCGCCGAAGGGTTCGTCGAGCAGGAGAAGCGCGGGATCATGGATCAGCGCGCGGCAGAGATTGGCGCGCTGGAGCATGCCGCCCGAGAGCTGCCAGGGAAACTTGTCGCCGAAACCCTTGAGGCCCACCACTTCCAGAAGCGCCTCGGCGCGATCACGGAACTCGGTCTTCCGCTTCGCCCGGAATTCCGAGCGGAACGGCTCGACGATCTTCAGCGGCAGCATGATGTTGTCGCGGATGCGGAGCCATGGCAGCATGGTCGGGTTCTGGAAGGCCATGCCGATGCCAATGCGCTCGGCGCCGACCTCGCGCCCCCCCACGAAGACATGCCCGCTGCTCGCCCTGATGAGGTTGGCGACCAGCTTGAGGATCGTCGATTTGCCACAGCCTGAAGGACCCACAAGAGCAACGAAATCCCCCTTCTCGATATCGAGATCGGTGGGTGTCAGGGCCTCCACGGCATTGGCACCCCGGCCATAGATGATGCCCGCGCCTTCAAGGGAAATGAGCGGTCTGGCACGCTCCGGTTCTTCGGATCGCGGCGGGGCGGGCACAAAATGAGCGAGCTTGGCAGCCATCATGGTCATGCCTTCCGCTCAGCAAGGGTTGTGCCATCCGAGCCTTGCAAGCCCAGAAGGCTCGCAAGGCTCTGCTCCACCCGTTGGGGCTTTGCGGGTGGCATCTTCTGAAGCGTGTGAACCGAACGGCCGCGGCCGCGTGAATTCTCCACCAGGCTCCTGTTTTTCATCACGAATTGGCCACGCAGCAGCGTGTGGAGCGGCAAGCCCTTCACGCTGCTGCCATGGAAGGGCGTGATGCGCGCGCGCGCCGAATGCAGCTTCGCCTCGTCGATCACGGTCTCTGCAGAAAGGTCGATGATTGCAAGATCCGCATGGCTGCCGATGGCGATCTGCCCCTTGAGTGGAAGCAGCCCGAAATTCTTCGCGGGGTTATAGGCTGAAATCCGAACAAGCTGCTCAAGAGACAGGCAGCCCTCGGCGACAGCATTGAGCATCAGCGGAATCAGCGTCTCGACACCGGGGAACCCCGCGCCCGCTTCCCAGATATCCGGGTTGCGCTTTTCCTCCGGCGTATGCGGCGCGTGATCGGTCGCGATCTGGCCGATCGTGCCGTCATTCAGCGCCCTCCAGAGTTCCGCCTTATGGTGCGGCTCGCGCACCGGCGGGTTCACCTTGATGATCGGGCCGAGCCGAGCATAATCATCCGTGTCGAGCATGAGGTAGCAGGGGCAGGTCTCGCCCGTGATATCCACGCCGCGCGCCTGCGCCTCACGAAGCGGACGAAGCTCGTCTGCCGAGGAGATATGCAGCACATGCACACGCGCGCCGGTCCATTCGGCGAGCGAGGCCGCGCGCTGCACCGCCTCGATCGCGACAATCGCCGGGCGCGCGGCGAGGTGATCGAGGGGCGCCTTCCTGCCCGCGGCCATCAGCTTGGCCTGCCGCCGGGCCATGATGGAGGCGGTTTCGGCATGGAGCGAAATGCGATGCCCATGCTTGGCGATGATCTCGAAGCCTTCGAGCATCGCGCCGGTCGAGGGCGATGGCAGGTTGCCGGTCGTGTTGCCCATGAAGCATTTGAAGGCCGCCGCCCCGCCCGCGATCAGCCCCTCGAGTTGATCGATGTTGTCCTCGGCGAGCAGGCCATAGAGGCCGAAATCCACCCGCGCGGTGCTGGCGCGCCGGAACTTGTCGGCGAGTGCCGCCGGCGTCGCGGTCGGCGGAAACGTGTTCGGCATCTCGAACACGGTCGTCACGCCGCCCATCGCCGCGGCCGCGGTGCCCGTGTCCCAGTCTTCCTTGTAAGCCATGCCGGGATCGCGGTAATGCACATGCACATCGATCGCGCCGGGCAGGATGTGCAGGCCCGAGGCGTCGAGCACCTCCTTCGCGGCGCCCAGGGTGCCCGGCGCACCGATCGCAGCGATTGTTTCGCCGGAAATCGCAACATCCGCGCGACAGGAGCCTTCATGCGAGACGACCGTGCCGCCGGTGATGAGGAGATCATGAGCCGCCATCGCCACCTCCCTCACAGGGCCGCCCAGCCGCCATCGACCGGAAGGTCGATGCCGGTGATCTGGCGGGAGACATCGGAGGCCAGGAACAGGCAGGCATTGGCGATATCATCATCGGTGGAGATGCGCTTCAGCGCGTAATCCGCCGCGTGGCGCTGGGCGGCCTCCTCGACCGTGATGCCCAGCCTTTTGGCCATGGTGGGGCACACTTTTTCCCGAAAACGCGGGCCATCGACCATGCCGGGCGCCACGCAATTCACGTTG
>JADCCH010000125.1 GCA_020252865.1 Methylobacterium sp. | reverse complement strand
GATCTATCGCGGCACGGCAAGCCAGTTCCTTGATCGCGTGATCGCGGCGCAGACCCAGGCCTCGAGCAATGCGAAGGCCTTGTCCGAAGGCCAGGAGGTGGTGCTCTCCACCCTGCGCGAGCGCGCCTCCGAAGTTTCGGGTGTCAACACCGATCAGGAACTCGCCGATCTCGTCGAGATCCAGAACATCTACGCCGCCAACGCCCGCATCATCTCTTCTGTTCGTGACATGTTCGACGCCCTGCTGAGGATCTGACCATGACCGTTTCCAACTCCATGTTCCCCTTCTCGAGCGGCACCATCCGGACCCAGCAATATGCTCGGCTGCTGTTGCAGATGCGCGGCCAGATGGATGATCTGCAGCAGCAGATCGCCAGTGGCAAGAAGTCGCAGACCTTCGGCGGTCTCGGCGACATGCGCGTGAGTTCGCTCACGTTCCGCAACCAGACTGGCGTGACCGATGGCTATTCCAACGTCATCGACCTCACCGAGATCCGCCTCAAGATCATGGATCAGAGCACCAACGAGTTGCGCACTCTTGTGGATGGTGCCCGCGCCTCCATGCTGAAAACGCGCGGAACCGGCGGCTACCCGGAGATCACCGCCTCCGTGAAGCAGGTGCAGGCGCAGTTCGAGCAGATGGTGACCTCGCTCAACGCCCAGCATGAGGGGCTCTACCTCTATTCCGGCCGCACGCGCGATACGCGCCCTGTGGTGGATGCCAACACGATCATGTGGGGCGACGGCACCAATGCCGGCCTGCGCCAGGTGATCGACGAGCGCCGCCAGGCCGATCTCGGAACCACGGGCCTCGGCCGTCTGACATCGACCCTCGCCGGCAGCAACGTGACCCTGGCCGAGGATGCCGTGGGCAACCCCTTCGGCATCAAGCTCGTTGCGGGCTCCGTGGGCGGCGCCATGTCGAACGTCACGGTGACAGGCCCGGGCGGGGCGCCGCCCCAGATCGATTTCAACTTCACCGGCCTGCCGCTGAACGGCGAACGCATCAGCTTCTCGGTGACCTTGCCGGATGGCAAGACGATGAATCTCGGTTTCGCGGCCAACAAGGCCGGCACCGCCGACGATACGGTCTTCAATGTCGGCGCGACGCCGGCCGCGACGGCTGCGAACCTGCAGGCAGCCATCAATTCGCGCCTGACGGCCATTGGCCAGGGCGAATTGCGCGCAGCCTCCGGCCTCGTCGCGGCCCGCCAGTTCTTCGATGGCTCCGTCAACAATCCGGTCCAGCGTGTTGCGGGCCCGCCCTTCAATACCTCGATCGCCTATGCCCCTGTCGGCTCGCGGCCGACCGTGATCTGGTATCGTGGCGACGACGACACGCTCGTGAATGCCCGCGACACCCAGCGGGCCGAAATTGATACCGGCACCGGGATAAGCCTCGGCGCCCGCGCCAACGAGACCGCCTTGCGCGATTCCATGGTGGCCCTCGGCATGTTCCTGGCCGAGGATTATCCACCGGGCTTCGCTTCCACGAAGGATCGGTATGATGCTGCATCGAGCCGTGCGATCCAGGCGATGAATACCACCGGCGGCCCCAATGCCATCCTCGAGATGAACGGGGATTTCGGCCGCGCTGCTGCCCTGGTGCTGAGCACGAAAAAACGTCACGAGGACCGGCAGGTCTTCCTCACTTCGGTGCTTGCCGAGATCGAGAACACCAACAAGGAAGAGGCGATCCTGCAATTGACCTCGCTGCAGACCACGCTGGAAGCGAGTTACACGGTTACCTCGCGGCTCTCGCAATTGTCGCTCGTGAACTATCTGCGCTGACGGGCAGATAACGATCCGCCACGATGAGGGCGCCTTCGGGCGCCCTTTTTCATGATGATGCGAATGGGACGGCAAACGAGAAGCGCCCCGTTTCAGGGGGCGCCTCGTGATCTGAGCTGCATTTGGGGAGGGGCGGCGGCGCCCCTGATCTTCAGCTCGCCGCCATTTCCGGCTTACGGGGCTCGGCCTTCGGCAGGTCGGAGCCCTCGCGTCCGCGAAGGCCGGCTGCGATATGCTGGTTGATCTCGATCATGAGATCGAGCTTCTTCGGGTCCGGCTCGAACAGCAGCCGCATGCATTGGTTGATCACGAAACGGCACAGGCCGATCATGTTCGAACGCATCTCGGGAGGCATGGGGCTCTGCGGGTCGGTCGCGGCGTCGAGGAAAATGGTCCACACCTGACGGTTGTGGGAAAGGGGGTCTTCCATGGTGGCGATGGTTGGCTCCCAGTTTTCCTTCAACCATTGCAGCTTGCTCGCCGCCTTCAGCAGGGCGCGGGCTTCAAGCTCGCGCTGGCTGAGCGCGAGAGTCTGGGTCTTGTTGTACGCCTGAATTGCGGGCTGCATGCTCGAACAGTTTCCTCTCGTACGCCAGAAGCTGCTTTGCTTCCTTGAGGGCTTTATAGAAATCACCGTCCAGAATGTGGTTATGGATACTCATCAGGATGTTTGTGGCGCTCGGCACGGCCTTCTGGAAATCCGTGACGAATTTATTGTAAAGGCCAATATTCTCAGAGATCTTCCCATCAATGTACATCAACTGGATGGTCATGTAGATCAGCTTGGCCGGCGTATCCGCCGATTTCGGGCTGAGGATGTCCTTTTCGCGCAGGATCGGCGCATTCCCCTCGATGATGAGGCTCGTGCGCTGGTCACAGTTGCGGACAACTGCGGTGCCAATGATAATGCGTTCGTTGGGCTTCAGCTCAACTTTCAGGGCCACGGGCGGCCTCCTTCGTGCAAGAGAATTCCACCACAACGATGTAAACAACTCGTTGCAGGATGGATTGATTCTCGCCGACTCGTGCGCTTTTTGCAACTAAAAGTAGAAGCATGCCCGAATCCGTCACGACGGTTCCAGGGCCGGCCGTCAGACGACCCGCTTGAGGAATCCGTCAGCGGCAACCGTAACCATCAGGCGCCCCTCGATCGACTTGTCGATTATGAATTCGGGGTGGTTCTTGAGATATTCGTGGAGCGCGGTCTTCGGGTTGTCGCCGGGCGACCAGGGGCGATCGGGGAAGAGGTCCGCGGGCATGTCCTCGACGAACGAGTCGAACACCACGCAATAGCTGCCCTTCGTCACCATCGGCGCATAGGCCTCGAGTTCGGCCAGCACATGGGCGTGGCTGTGCATGGAATCGAGGAAGACGAGAACCGTCTTGTGATCCTTCGCGGCCTCCCTCACCGTCGCGACGGTCTCAGCCGCGATGCTCGACCCCTCGACGAGGTGCAGCAGCGGGCGCAGGGGATGCGCATCGAGCGCCGCGCGATTGTGGGGCCGGATGTCGATGTCGATGCCGATGACCTTGCGCTGGCTCGCGCGCGGGTCAAGCGTCTTTCCGGCCGCCATGGCGTCGCAATAATCGAGCATCGCCAGCATGCTGGCCGAGAGGATCAGTGAACCACCATGGGCAATGCCGGTCTCGATGACGAGATCCGGCCGCACTTGCCAGACCAGCTCCTGCACCGCCCACATATCCTGCGGATACTGGATGATCGGGCGTCCGAGCCAGTCGAAATTGTAGACGTATTTCCTGCGCATCGAGGCTTCGAGCCAGCGTTGCGACAGGCTCCGGAACTCCGTGTCCTTCGCGTAGGCCGCGAGATGCTGGCGGCGTTCCTCGGCGAATGCAGCGATCGGGTCCATGGGGCCTCCTTGGGGCGGAATTACTTGCAGGCGGATTTCTCGCCGCGGGACGGGACCGCGCGGAAATCAGGGAAAATGCTCTCCACAGGCGAGCGCGGCTGCGCGCGGCATTCGGTGCGGATTCGGGTGATGTCGATGGGCGGGAAGAGGATGCGCGGGGCGTTCGCCTCCACGCTCAGGGTTGCGCCGGTCGCGGCCTGGATGGCAGCAATCCACTCCGAATGGGGGGTGCGGATGCCGCTCGCGACATTGTAGATGCCCTGCGACGGGCCTTTCGCAAGGGTGGAGAGCACCGCCACGGCATCTTCGATGTGGATGTAATCCTTGGCGGAATCCAGCGCCGAGCGCAGATGGACATGCCCCGCGCGCGCCTCGCGCAGCAGCGACGGCAGGAAGTTCTCGCTGTCCTTGTCATCCCCGCCCACGACATTCGAGAGCCGCGCCACGCAGGCCCGGCCCTTGCTCCCGTGCAGGCACAGGCTCTCGCCCATGAGCTTCGAGAGGTTGTAGAGGTCCGAGCCCGAATGCGGATCGACGCTCAGCGCGCGATCTTCCCTTGCCGGTGCGTCATCCGCGCCCGCACCGCCATAGATGCGGGTGGAGGAAAGATAGACCAGCCGCTCGAACCGCGCCTCGGCAAGCAGGCGATGCAGCACGGTGACATGCGCCTCGATCGTTTCCAGCGGGCGTGTGCGGAAATCGGCGGTGACGCCGATGCAATAGATCACGCGGCCAAGATCCTCGCGCCAGATCGCGTCTTCGCCGCGCATGGGTGCGAACACATTCTCGCCCGACGCGCGCAGATATTCGGCAAGGGCTCGCCCCACCGTGCCGCTCGCGCCGAGGATGGTGAAGCGGCTCATGCGGAATGCCCCCGGCCCTGCGCCAGGCGCGCCTTTCGCCGGCGCTCCAGGCGAGAAAGGATAAAGAGGAGGATCATGTCACCTCCAGCTTTGGCACCGCGACGACGAATTTTCCGCCCCAGGCGCGAATGCCTGCAAGCTGCTCCATCACTTCCGCACGGATGTTCCAGGGCAGGATCAGCACAAGATCCGGCTTGTCGGCCCACAGATGCGCCTCTTCCACGATGGGGATGCGGCTGCCGGGCATGAAGCGCCCCTGCTTCGCCGCCGCGCGATCGACCACGTAAGGCACGAGATCCGGCCGGATGCCGGCGAAATTCATCAGCGTGTTGCCCTTTGCCGCCGCGCCATAGGCACCGACACGCAGGCCCTTCCTCTTCGCCTCGATCAGGAAAGCGACAATGTCGTCCTTCACGCGCTCGGCCTGCTTCTGGAAGGGCGAGTAATATTCAAGCCGCTTCA
This sequence comes from Methylobacterium sp., assembly GCA_020252865.1. Taxonomy (GTDB): domain Bacteria; phylum Pseudomonadota; class Alphaproteobacteria; order Rhizobiales; family Beijerinckiaceae; genus Rhabdaerophilum. The sequence goes on along the minus strand of JADCCH010000125.1, from coordinate 22,594 downwards.
TGCCCGCCGCCTCCTCCCGCGCGAGCATCGCGCCGACGGCGGGGGTGAGCGCGTGCTTGCCCGTATCGCGGCGCTGGGCGAAGACGCGCAGGCTGCCGCCATGCGTCGGGATTTCCTCGACATCGAACACGCCGAGCCCGTTTGCCGCGAAGATGCGATGCACCGCCGTCAGCGAGAGATAGGAATAATGCTCGTGATAGGCGGTATCGAACTGGTTCAGTGCCACCATGTTGAGAAGATGGGGGAATTCGAAGGTTGAAACGCCCTGCGGTTTCAGCAGCTTCGAGAAGCCGCCGACGAAATCGTTGATATCCGGCACATGCGCGAGCACGTTGTTCGCGGCCGTCAGGTCCGCGGCCTTGCCTTCGCGCGCGAGGTTCTCGCCAAGAGCGATACCGAAGAATTCCTCGATGATCTCGATGCCCCTGGCGCGCGCGGCCTGCGCCGTGCTGCGCGTCGGCTCGATGCCCGTGCAGGGAATGCCCGCCGCCTTCACATATTGCAGCAGGTAGCCGTCATTCGCGGCGATCTCCACGACATGGCTTTGCGGGCCAAGGCCGAAGCGGCTCTGCATCGCCGTGACATAGCCTTGCGAATGCTTCAGCCAGCTCGTCGAGGTGGAACTGAAATAGGCATATTGCTCGGTGAAAAGGGCCTCCCGGCCCGCATAATCCTCGGTCTGAACCAGCCAGCAGGCCTCGCACACCATCACGCGCAGCGGAAACCACGTCTCCGGTGCCTGCAATTGCGCCGCCGAGAGATAGGCGTTGGAGGGCGGAGAAGCGCCGAGATCCAGAAAGGTATGACGAAGCGGCGTGCCGCAATGCCGGCATTTCACAGGATAATCCCCTTGAAACTGGGTTCGGTCATCGGATGGCGCTTGTCCCGCTCGGAAATCGCCGAGACGGGCAGGGGCCAGGTGATCCCGAAAGCAGGATCGAACGCATTCACCGCTCCCTCGGCCGCCGGCGCATGGGCGGCGGAGTGGCAGTAGAGAATCTCGACATCATCGGTCAGGGCCTGGAATCCATGCGCGAAACCCTCGGGAATGAGCATGGCCCGGCCATTCTCGGCAGAGAGCGTTTCGGCGTGCCAGCTCCTGAAGCTTTGCGAGCCCGCGCGCAGATCGAGCGCGACATCGCGTATTTCCCCGCGGATGCAGGTGACGAGCTTCATCTCGGCATGGGGCGCGTGCTGGAAATGCATGCCGCGCAGCGTGCCCTTCAGCGCCGAATAGGTGTGGTTGATCGCCGCGACCGGCTTCATCCAGCCCGCCGCGCGAAGCGTTTCGGCACAATAGAGACGCGCGAGGAAACCGCGCGCATCCCCGAGCCGCTTGCGCTCCACACGCATCAGGCCGTCGAGCGGCAGGGCCGAGACGGACAGTACGCTCATGCCGCCTCCGTAAAGGCCGCAAGATCGGCATCGCAGAGGGCAAGGGCGGATTGCCCTTCGGCTTCCGCCTTGTACCATTCCATGGTGCGGGCCACGCTTTCGGCGATGCCCCAGCGGGGAAGAATATCCAGCTTCGTGCGGGCCAGGGCGGTTTCGAGCGCGAGCCAGCCGGCTTCGTGCGGGCCTGCGGTGCCGTCTCCGTAGATCACCTCGGCCTTGGGGAAACCGGCGCGCGCGCGTTCGATCACCGCGCGCACTGTCGCGGATTCATGCGTGTGCGGGCCGATATTGTAGGCGCCGGCGAGGCTGGCATCGGCCCAGAGCCGTTCGGCCAGAACGAGATACGCGTTGACCGGCTCCAGCACATGCTGCCAGGGGCGGATGGCCTGCGGACGGCGAATCTCCAGCGGCTTTCCGGAAAGCCAGGCACGCACCGCATCGGGAATCAGGCGATCCCCGGACCAGTCGCCGCCGCCGATGACGTTGCCCGCGCGCGCCGAGGCGATGGCCTTGCCTTCGGCGCGCAGAAACGAGTCGCGGTAGCTTGCAATCACGATTTCGCTCGCGCCCTTGCTCGCGCTGTAGGGGTCGTAACCGCCGAGTGCGTCATCCTCGCGATAGGGGTAGGGCCGTTCGAGATTGTGATAAACCTTGTCGGTGGTGACCATCACAACCGCGCGCGGCTCCGCCATGCCGCGCAGGGCATCCAGCAGATGCGCCGTGCCCATGATGTTCGTGGCGAAGGTCTCGACCGGCTCGCGATAGCTCGCGCGCACCAGCGGCTGCGCGGCCATATGGATCACGATCTCGGGCTTTGTTGCGCGCACCAGCCGGGCGAGGGCCTCGCGGTCGCGAATATCACAGAGATGGCTCTCGATGAGGCTGGCAAGACCGAGTTTCTCGAAGAGACTCGGAAGGGTGTTGGGGGGCAATGCGATGCCCGCGACATGGGCACCCATGCGGGCGAGCCAAAGCGCCGTCCACCCGCCCTTGAAGCCGGTATGGCCGGTGAGAAGAACGCGCTTGCCGCGCCAGAATTCTGGCGAGGCGGTCGCTACCATGTCTTCCACGGGGCCTTGCCGGAGGCCCAGAGCTCCTCGAGCAGGTTCTTTTCGCGCAGGGTATCCATCGGTTGCCAGAAGCCGTCATGCTGGAAGGCGCGGAGCTGATCCTCGGCGGCGAGCGCGCGCATGGGCTCCAGCTCCCAGCTCATGGAATCGGCTTCGACATAGTCGATCACCTTCGGCGAGAGCACGAAGAATCCGCCATTGATCCAGCCGGCCTCACCGCGCGGCTTCTCGATGAAGCCGGTGACACGATCGCCATCAAGGCCCAGCGAGCCGAAGCGTCCGGGAGGCAGTACGGCGGTGACGGTCGCCATTCTGCCATGCGCCTTGTGGAACGCGAGCGTGGCCCCGATATCGAGGCTTGCCACACCGTCGCCATAGGTGAAGCAGAAGGCTTCCTCATCGCGCAGATAGCGTGCCACGCGCTTCAGGCGGCCGCCGGTCATGGTGTCTTCGCCGGTATCGACGAGCGTGACGCGCCAGGGTTCCGCCTGCTCGCGATGCACGTCCATGCGGTTCTTGCGCATGTCGAAGGTTACGTCCGACATGTGCAGGAAGTAGTTCTGGAAATATTCCTTGATGATATAGCCCTTGTAGCCGCAGCAGATCACGAATTCATTGACGCCATGGGCTGAATACATCTTCATGATGTGCCAGAGGATCGGCTTGCCGCCGATCTCGATCATCGGCTTGGGCCGCAGATGCGTTTCCTCGGAAATGCGGGTGCCAAGGCCGCCCGCGAGGATGACCGCTTTCATGCCCGTTCCTCGTTGTAGCGGCGCACCATCTCGTAATAACCGGCCTCGAGCCCGCGCGTGCGCGCCTTGAAATCGAAGAAAGCGCTCTCCGTCATTCGCTTGCGCAGATTGGCGCGGATATCCGCGAGGCGCGGCAGATCGCTTGCGAGCTTCACCGCGAGTTCCACGAACTCTTCCGGCGTGTCGGCGATCCACTCTTCCATGCCGAGTGGTTTCAGCACCATGTCGGCAAAACGGCCGACCGAGACGCGATCTCGCTTCCCGACCACCGGCACGCCCGAGAACAGAGCCTCGAAGGTCGTCGTGCCGCCATTATGCGGCCAGCAATCGAGCGCGATGTCGAATTCGAGATAGCCGTTCCAATGCTCCGGCGTGCTCACGAGATCCACGCGGGCGCGCTCGAAGCCCAGCCCTTCGAGGCGGCGGTAGAAGCGCTCCACGGTTTCCGGATCGTCCATGGTCTTCTGGTCGAAGCGCAGCTTGCTGCCGGGGACGCGATCGAGAATCTGCTTCCAGGCCCGCAGAAGGCGCGTGTTGAGGCGCACCATGCGGGTCATGGTGCCGAAGGTCACGTAGCCCTTCGTCAGTGCCGGCGGCGGAGCGATTTCAGGCGCGCGATGCCAGGGCGGATTATAGGCAAAGAGCGGCGCCTCGATGTTCAGCACCTTCTCGCTGAAATAGGCCTCCGCATCCGGTGGAGTGAAATTTTGGTCGCCGATGAAGTAATCCACCTGATCGAAGCCGGTGGTGTAGCCGAAGCCGAGATAGGTCACCTGGATGGGCGCGGGCTTCATCGCCAGCACGGGCAGCCGGTTGCCATGGGTGTGGCCCGCGAGGTCGATCAGGATATCGACATCATCGGCGCGGATCTGGGCGGCCATTTCCTCGTCGTTCATGCGCACAACATCGACCCACTTGTCGAAATAGCGCTTGAGATAGACCGTGTGCTCGTCCGGCTTCATCACGTTCGCATAGGCGATGACCTCGAAACGGGTGCGATCATGGTTTCGCAGGATCGGCTCGATGAAGAATGACACGACGTGGGTATAGAAGTCCGGCGAGACATAGCCGATGCGGATGCGCCGGCCTTCGATCTTCCCGCGCTTGGAATGGTTGTACTGAACCTTGTCCTTGCCGAGCAGGTGCGCCAGGCGCTGATATTCGTGGAAGACCTCCTTCGGGGTGCGGCGGTCATCGTAGTTCAGCGCGAAGAGATAGGCCGTCCCGGTCAACACGTTGTCGGGGCTGATGGCCTGCGAGCGCTGGAAGATCTCGACCGCCTCTTCGAGTTCGCCAAGCACGATATGGCAGGTCGCGAGCGCGTTCAGCGCATCGACCGACTTGCCGTTGCTCGCTGCCAGCGCCTTCTCGGCATAGTGCAGCGCCTCGACATAGCGTTGCGCATCCTGGTTGGCGGCGCAGATCATCAGATTGACGATGATGTTATCGGGATCTTGTTCCGCAACCTGCTTCAGCATCGCGATCGAGTTGTCGATGTTGTCCTTCTTCAGGCGCCGGACATTGGCGAAATTCATGCGCGCGGTGATGTGCTTCGGGTCGCGCTGCATCACCTGCCAGAAGTTGAATTCAGCCTCGTCGAGCTTGTTGTCATGGATGAAGAGCACGCCCTCATTGACGACGGCATCCTGATCATCGGGCGCGATTGCAAGCGCCATGTCATTGAATTTCTTGGCTTCGGCGAACTTCCGCTCCGCGATCTTGATATTCGCGAGCGTTGTCAGCGCCGAAAAGTTCTTTGGATTGGCGTTGACCGCCCGGCGCAGCATCTGCTCGGCGAGTTGAACATGGCCGTCCTTCTTCACGAGCACCGCGAGGTTGCCCAGAACTTCGGACGAATCCGGGTAGTATCGCAGCAGCTTCTTGTAGAGCACTTTGGCTTCTTCGGGCTTGCCATTGAGCTGGCAATCCACGGCCTTGGCGAACATCACAGCCGACTTCATTCTGGAGCTCCGGAACCTGAACTGGTGCGGCCTCCGCCTGCTGGAACGGAGGGTGCCGATCGACGATCCGGGCGGGTCAACAGCCTTCTGGCCGCTCACGTCGCGCCGGTGGGCAATCGGACGGGCATTATCAATTCCTAAGGGAAGATGGTTAACGATCCTGAAACAGCCTGTTGCCCGCGCCCGTGAAATTTTTCGCCGGTCCATGCAATCTTGCCCCGGCCCATGCAATCTTGCCCGCGCCCATCAAAAAAAGGCCCGCTTCATTGTCGAAGCGGGCCTCTCCTGGTTCGATTGCAGAAAGAAGGGCGGGATCAGCCGAGCAGGCGGAGCAGCGACTGCCCATTCGCCGAGCCGGCCGAGAAGGCCTGAACCACGAATTGCTGCGTTGTTGTTGATGATGTTCGTGATTTCGATCTAAATGAGCATTATTTCGATCCGGTGGATACCGGTTGATCGAAGAAAATGCGATAAACAACCAAAACATAGAGCGGTCGATTTCTTTAATTCAGATCGAATGACGCTCTGGGCCTCGACTTGCTGGCCGGATTCGAGGCGACGCCCGTTATTCGTCGAGCCGGGAATTGGATTGCCCTGCATGATCGGCGAACCGGATGCCGCGTGGAATGGCGGCGGGGAAGCGGCTTCCAGGCGCCTCTCTCAGAGCCCGTCGGTGGGATGATGCAGTTTCGGATCCTTGTGACGCAGCAGTTTCGGGCTCACCCCCGAGCAGATCTTGAAATCGGCCTGTGCAAAAATCGCCGGATCTTTCACCGCGACCATGTTGAATCCGTGCGGCGGGCCTTCGACATAGGCATCCTTCGCAGGGATGAGTTCGATCGGCTTCCTGGCAAGGTCGAAGTTCGAGTTGAAATCCCGCACGGCATAGGCGTGATATCCGAAGCTCTTCAGGAACCTGATGACATCGGTGTTCTCAAGGCCGTCATCCCAGTTCACATAATGCCGATGCACCTCGAAAACGATGTGCGGGGATTCGCCCGCAGGCTTCGCAAGATAGCCTTTCGCGCCCATCAGGGCCCGTTCTTCCGCGCCCTCGATATCCACCATGATGAGGTTGAGCTGTGAAGCGCCGGCCGATTGCAGGTAGGAATCGATCGTGACGGTCTTGAAGGTGTTCTCATCCGGCGCATCCGTCGCTTGCGGATGCGCGACCGAATCATGCCCCACCAGAACGATGTGATCGGAGTTGTTGTCCCACAAGCCTTCGGAGCGCGGCACGATGTTCGTGATGTTGTTGAGCTTCATGTTTCGCGCGAGCATCTCGCGCTGGCCATGATCGGGCTCAAAGGCATGAACCACGCCGCCGGACTTGGCTGCTTCTCGTGCGACCAGCATGGCATGGTCACCGAAATAGGCGCCGCCGATGACAACCACCTTCGCGCCCTTCGCGAGCTTCACCAGCAAGCGCGAGGTCTGCGGTTCCCAGACATGGTCCGGAATGGCCGGCTCCGACATCATGAAGTCGCGAGTGATCTTCGAACGATAGAGGAATTCGAACTGCAGACCGCTGGCGATGCCCTTTCGGATGACCGCATCTTCGGAGAAGAGCGCATCCACAATGGGGCCGGTAATGCCGTCGCGCGGATCGAAATTGGGGGCAGCGATCTGTTTCTCGAGCTCAATCATCTTCTGGATGAAGGCATCGCGCCACGTCGAGTTGTTCTTCAGCGTATCAATCGCCTTGATAAGCTTTTCTTGGCTCATGGGCAGGTTCCTTTTCCCTCGCGCCGAGAGGGGGCGAGAGGCATCTCACGGCGAACGATCCTGTATCCCTACGCTTCAATTTTTCGTTAACTTTGACGAAAATCTAGAGCATTTTCCGATCCAGTGGATACCCGTTGATTGAAGAAAATGCGATCAATAACAAAAACGTAGAGCGGTCGATCTGCTTCATTCAGATCGAATTTCGCTCTCATGCGCGATCCCGTGCCGGCTGACGCCTGTCACGAGAAAAAAAGAAGGCGGTGGTTTCCCACCGCCTTCCTTTGTCTTGGCCCAGATGCCGGCAATCAGCCGAGCAGGCGGAGCAGGGACTGCGCATTCGACGAGCCGGCCGAGAAGGCCTGAACCGCGAATTGCTGCTGGGTCGAGAGCGCCGTCAGCTTCGCGGATTCCTCGGCCACATCCGCGGCCACCAGATCATCACCCAAGGTCTTCATGTTGGTCGAGAATTCCTTGTTGAGATCGTAGCGATCCTTGATGAACGAGGAGTAGTTGCCGAACTGCGCCTGGAGGTTGTTGACAACCGTGAGCGCGCTCTGGGTCTGGCCCAGAGAGGTCTGGATGTTGCCCGAGGTGGTCCAGGACGAGCCGAGGGCGATCAGGCCGAGGTTGCCGGTCACCGTCGTGTTCACGCCGTTGATGGCGATCGGGTTGGCGGCGAACTCGTTCAGGATCACGCTCATGCCCTCGCCCCGGAGGAGGTTGCGCCCGGCCTGAACCACGTTGTTGACGATGATGTTCGTGATTTCCGTCTTGTAGGATTCGTATTGCTGGCCGAGGTCGAGGCGACGGGCGTTGTTCGTCGAAGCGAGAATCGGGTTGCCCTGAACAATCGGCGAACCGGATGCCGCGTTGAAACGGGCCAAGCCGCTGACCGAATCGAAGGCGCCGGTGCCGTTGAGCACGGTGATGGCATTGCCCTGGAGGTTGCGCAGGCCGATGCGGAACTGGCCAGCGCCCGACTGCACGAACTCGGCCTTCACCCCGGCGTTCAGCGCGTTGATTTCCGCAATAACCGCATCGAGGTTCTTCGCAGTCGTCGTCGCCCAGGTGCGGGCCACGCCATCCGCGCCAAGGAAGGTCAGCGAGGTGCCGGCCGCCACGGACGAAGCCGCGAAGGTCGAGGCGGTGCTGACCGCGCCGCCCGTGCCGAAGCGCAGGCCATAGGGGTTGGAGCCGCCGAAGCCCGAGGGGACGTTGGTGGAGTTGATGAACCTCGAGGCGGCATAAGCACCATCATAACCAGAGTTGATGCCGGTCAGGTCATCGATCACCTGCTGCGAGGTCGCGCCGTCGATGGTGAAGCCGGTCTTGCCGTCGGTCGCTTCGAGGAAGATTGACGAGCCCGTGCCGTTCACCTGGAAGCGCATCGTCACGCCGATATTGGCGTTGTTCAGCGCCTGCGCAACCTGGCCCCAGGTGGTGGCGCCGGTCGCGCCGGTGAGCGTGTAGGTGAAGTTCTGGCCGCTATCCGAGGTGATCGACAGGCGCATGCCGGCCGAGGCGCCGTTCACGGCGGTGGTCTCGCCGATATTGGCGGTCGAGGTCGCCTGGATGGTGGTCTGCGAACCTGCGTTCAGCGCTTCCGAAGCCATCGTGTTCATCTGCTGGAGCAGGTTGCGGACCTGCTTCAGGGCGAGATCGGTGGATTCCAGAGTCTTGAGGGCCGTCGAGATGTTGTTGTTGACCCGGTTGAGGTTCGCCGAGCGGCTCAGCATCGTCTCGGACATCGTGTACTTCGTGGCGTCATCCGCCGCGCCGAAGATCGACTTGCCGGTCGCGACACGCTTCTGGGAGATGCCGAAGAGCTTGTTGGTGGTCTGAAGAACGTTGACGTTGGCCGCAGTGGCGGCATTGAAAACGACAGACATGGTTGCACCTTCTGTTGCAAGAGAAATGGCCATCCTGGCCAGGATTGACGAAGGCACAGACTCGCCGGCCCTCGACGCACAGAAGATGGGGGAGGTGTTTCTAAATCAGTTTTAAACAGAAGGCCGGAGACGCGGCGATGCGTGTTTACAGTAAATGATTGATTACTTGTTAATGTTAACGCACCCCTAAAATCCAGGGCAAGGAAAAGGGGCCCTGGGGCCCCTGTCTCTGCTTGCTCGGATCGAACTGGATATCACCCGAGCAGCTTGAGCAGCGATTGCTGCACCTGATTGCCGATGGAGACCGCCTGCACTGCGAATTGCTGACGGGTCTGCAGGGCGAGAAGGCTTGCGCTTTCCTCGGTGGGGTCGGCGGCCACGATCTCGTCGCCCTGGGTCTTGGCGTCGCTCATGTAGGTCTTGTTCAGTTCGAAGCGATCGCGAATATAGTTGTTGAAGGTCGCGAACTGCGCCTGGATCTGCAGCAGGATGGTCTCGGCCTGCCGGGCCTGCGTCGCCGAATTCTGCAGGAAGGTGTCATTGGCCCAGCTGGCACCGGGCTGCGACATCGTCAGGTAGCCGCTCGCCGTCAGCATGATGCCGGCGAGCTTGATCGGGTTGCCCGAGAACTCGTCGAGCATCACCGAGACGTTTTCGCCCTGCAGGAGGTTGCGGCCATCCGGGACCGGATTGTTCAGCGCCAGCGAATCGATGTTCTCGATGATCGCGTCATATTGCTGGCCATAGGCGAGGCGCAGCGCGTTGTTCTGCGTGAGCGTGGCGGCGAAACCAGTGGCAACGCCGGGGAAGCCCATCGCGCCGGCGGCGGCGAAGGCACCCGAGGCAGCCACGATGTTCATGTTGTTGCCATTCGTGTTGCGCATGCGCAGTTGCAGCGGACCCCCCACGCCACCCGACTGGTTCACAAGCTCAGCCTTGATGCCGGCACCCAGGGCGGTCACATCGGTGATGAATTGGGCCACCGTGGTCGGCACGCCGTAGTTGATAGTGCGGAACTGGCCATTGCCATCCTCGAACACGATGCTCGAGCCGGCCGGAATGACGGTGGTGGGCGTGACACCGCCGGTGATCGTGCCCGTGACATGGCCGCCATAGCCGATCATGAAGCCCGATTCTCCTGCCGCCGGCGGCAGAAGGCCGTTCGCGAACAGGTTGTTGGGGTTGAAGACCTGCCCGGTGGGAGAGGTGAGGCCGGCCAGATCGTCCATCACGTTCTGGTCGGTCGTGGCGTTGAAGGTGAAGTCCTTGTCGTTGATCGACCGGAAGCGCAGGTTCGAGGTTCCGGCGACAGCACCCGGCACGAAATCGGCCGTGACACCGATATTCGAGGCGTTGAGCGCATTGGCCACCTCGCCCCAGGTCACGCTGGTGGAGTTGAAGGTATAGGTGAAGGTGCTGCCCTTATCCGAGGTGATCGAGAAGGTCGAGCCCACGGTGACGCCGGTCACGACTGAATTCGGATCCAGCGCTGCGGTGGAAGTGGTGCCGCGGACACCATTCGCGCCTTCGTTCTGCGCCTTTGTGACGAGGGTGAGGGCCGATTTTATGAGGCCCCTGATCTGCTTCAGCGTGTTGTCGGTCGTCTCCAGCGTGGCGAGGCCGAGCGAGATGTTGTCGTTGATGCTCTTGAGCTGGCCGTTGCGGCCCAGGAGGTTCTCGCTGAGGCGATAGCGGGCGGTGTCGTCGGTGGCGGAGAAGACATTCTTGCCCGAGGCGACCCGCTTCTGCGTAAGATCGAACAGTTCGTTCGTCCGCTTGAGGATCGAAATGCTCGAAGTCATCGAGGAGTTGATCGGAATCATCGGCGTCACCTTCTGTGAAACACCGGCTGGCTGGGGTTCTCTTTCGCTTTAGCCCGTCAGTCGGGAGGAAGCGGCCAGGCGCGGTGGTTTTTCTGGAAGGAAGATGCACGCCAAGCGGCTAAGGCTTGGTTAAATTTGATAACCTTAACAAAAAAGAACTTGTGAACCATGTTTGGCGGAAGATTAAAAAAACGCCGGGGCCGGAAACTCCCAGCCCCGGAGAGCGGAGTGTCAATCCCGCGTTTCGGCGCTCTTGATGTAGGCCCGCAACTTCAGCAGACCCTCATAGGGATACTGCGCCAGAACGCTCTGGGTATCCTGGTCGATCACCTTGTAGATGAGTTCACCCGTCTCGCGGTCGACGTCGAAAGACGACTTGGTCTCCCTGCCGCCAGCCATTCCGCTCTCGCGCCGGTCGCGGGACTGCCGCATCTGTTCGGCGCCAGCCTGCGCCGAAACCGCCTTTGGCGGGGCTAGATCGGTTCGAACGGCGTTCCGAACGGGCGCCGTTTCTACGCGCACCGGGCCAATTGCCGCAGCGCCGACCGACGGGGTCAAACGCGTTTCCATGGAAGCCTTCCTCGCTTCAGGACGGGTCGAGCGGGATACTCGACCGCGAGAAAAAAGCCTAACGGATGCCGATTTATGTTTCGTTCAGAGATTTGGTTACGTTGGGCTGAATCCAATCACGTCAAATCAGGGTCAAGCCCCATGAGATAGGGTATCATGGCAGTACACCGCCCGTTCAAACCGCCTTCGAGAGAGCAAGCGGCGCTGTCCCCGCCTTGCGGTGCATGCCGCCGCCACGCAGATAGGTTTTCGGGCTCGAATTCTGGCCGAGCGTATCGGCGAGATCGCGCATGAGGCCCTCGGAAACCGTGCGTGCCGTCGCCACAACGGCCATGTTGAGGCTCATGAGCCGCGCGAAGGCCTCATGCCGATCCTTCAGGCCCTCCAGGTTCGAGGGCTGGAAGCGCCCGATGGCGATCGCATTGGATTTCAGTGTCTCGAGGCAGCGCGTGTAATCCTGTGCCGCCTCGTTCTTGGCCATGGCGAGGGAGAGCGCCTCGCGCACGCGGCCTTTCCGGAAGAGTTCGGTTTCCTGCTCGATCAGCGGCTCGAGGACATCGAGAGCCGCCAGCGCCGAGGAAACGAGGGCCTCCGCCTCATCCGGCCGCGTTACCTTCGGGCGCAGGTCGGGACGTTCAGAGGCCGGAACTTTGGGACGCATGGGCAGACAACTCCTGGTGACGCAACATTTCACGATAGATCTGCGGTGCCAGGCCGACGCCGCCTTGCGCGGCGATGTTCTGGCCGTATTTTTCGATCAGCATTCCACGCCAGGCATCCTGGCCGGGGCCTGCCCCCATGGGGCCCTCGCCATCCACGCCCTCGAACATCGAGCCGAGCATGGTCTGGAAGAAGTTCGCCTCGAGCCCCTGCGCGGTTTCCCACGCCTTGCGGTTCACCGGCATGCCCTTGGGGAGAAGGCCGGCGGCCTTCGCCTGCTGGATCTGGACGGCATAATCCGGATTGCTGCCGATCGGGTTCATCACATCACCTCGATATCGGCCTGGAGGGCACCCGCCGCCTTGATGGCCTGCAGGATCGAGATCAGGTCGCGCGGACCCACGCCGAGGGCATTGAGGCCATCCACCAATTCGCGGAGCGAGACGGAGTCCCGCACGATCGCGAGCTTCCTCTTGTCATCCGTATCGACCCGGATGCCGGTGCGCGGCACCACCACGGTCTGCCCGCGGGCGAACGGCTCGGGCTGGGAAACTTCCGGCTGCTCGGTGATGGTCACGGTCAGATTGCCCTGCGCCACGGCCACCTGGCTGACGCGCACATCCTTGCCCATCACGATGATGCCGGAGCGTTCGTCGATCATCACACGGGCGCGCTGGTCAGGCTCGATGCGCAGCTGCTCCACCTCTGTCAGCAGGCGCACCATGTTGCCCGGAAACGCGCGCGGAACCTGCACGACCACGGTCGAAGGGTCGGTTGGCTCGGCCGTGTCTGCCCCGAGGAAATCATTGATGGCCGCGGCAATGCGCCGGGCCGTGGTGAGATCCGGGTTGCGCAGCGACAGGCGCAGGTTGTTGAGCTTGTTGAGCTGGAAATCCACCTCGCGCTCGATCAGCGCGCCATTTGCGATGCGGCCCACCGTTGGAACTCCGCGCGTGATACGTGCCGCCTCGCCCTCGGCCGCGAAGCCGGAAATGGCCAGCGAACCCTGCGCCACGGCATAGACCTCGCCATCCGCGCCCAGGAGCGGGGTGGCCAGAAGCGTCGCGCCCTGCAGCGATTTGGCGTCGCAGAGGGCGGAAACGGTCACGTCGAGCCGCGTGCCCTGTGTGGAGAAGGCGGGAAGGTTGGCAGTGACCATCACGGCCGCGATATTCGCGGTGCGGATGTTCGCGCCGCGCGTGTTCACGCCGAGGCGCTCCATCATGGCCTGCATGGACTGGCGCGTCATCGGGCAGTTGTTCAGCGTATCGCCCGTGCCGTTGAGGCCGGTTACGAGACCATAGCCCACTAGCTGGTTCTCGCGCACGCCCTCGACATTCGCAAGGTCCTTGATGCGCGAAAGCGCCTTCGCATCCGGCGTGGCCGCCAACACGATGCCGACAGCCGCGAGGCTTGCCGCCAGAACGATGTCGCGCAGGCCTCCCAGCCGCTCGATCAATCCAGTGCTCATCCGCATGCCTCTTGCTCCTGGCCGCGCCGGACCCGCTTTGCTTCGGGTCGCACCGCTTCACATTTTCAAAATCGGGTGAACGCACGCGAGACAGGAGACGTTCTGGAAACTGTGCCTGCGATTGGCATGCCAAAGGGAAACAGAGGCTAAGTCTCTTGAAAAATTCATGAAAATCTCTCGAGCTTTCTGCGGTTTTCCATGTATTGCCCGGCATGTTTCGCCTCATGCGGCAGAATTTTCCTGCCTTGGTTACCCTCGCTTAACCACCTTTGCCGCACATTTCGGAAGCTGGCGAAGCGCCGGGAGAAACCGGGCTTCTGGAAGAGATCTGGAGAGCCGATGCGGATCGTCGATCAGAGGAATGTGAACGCGGTCGCTTCCAGCCGTTCCGCCCGTGTGGGCGGGTCTGCGGGTGCGCGGTTCACCCTCGATTCCGGCACGGCCACGCCGAAGGCCGAAGGTGCCGCGCCAGCCTCGGTCCTCGGCGGTCTCGAAGCGCTGATTGCCATCCAGTCCGAGGACACGACCAGGGAGCGCCGTCGCCGGGGCGTGCGCCGCGGAAATAGCCTGCTCGACCTGCTCGACGAACTGAAGATCACCCTCCTCTCCGGCTCGCCGACGCCCGACCTTCTGAATCGTCTCGCGGTCGCGATACGCGACGAGAGCTTCAGCGGAGACCCGCGACTCGACGGGATTCTCGAAAGCATCGACCTTCGCGCTGCTGTCGAACTCGCCAAATTGCGCAAGGCCCAACGCGGCTGATCGCCCCATTGGAAACGCCTTGCGACGTGCTGTCGCAGATTCGACGCGCTTCCGGGCCCTTTCCGCACGATTCTGTGATATCGCCCCGCGGCGTCATTGTTTCGTTGCGGCTCTCGCGGTATGTGCGGGCGAGATCGTTGCGTAGCTTCAGGGGAGTGAGTCGGGATGGCGCGCAGGGCGGAAGAAACGACCATGGCGGAGGCCGAAAAGGCTGCCGGCGCGAAGCTCCCGCCGGGCAAGATCATCAATCTCGAATCCGGTTATCGTCCTTCGGAGGACGAGCCCTTCATGAATGACCGGCAGCGCGAGTATTTTCGCCGCAAGCTGATCGCCTGGAAGGACGAGATCATCCGCGATGCGGAATTGACCCTCACCGCCATGCAATCCGATACGGATGCGCATCCCGACCTGGTGGATCGCGCCTCCTCGGAAGGCGACCGCGCCATTGAACTGCGCGCGCGGGATCGCCAGCGCAAGCTCATCGCCAAGATCGACGCGGCGCTGGCCCGCATCGAGGATGGTTCCTACGGCTATTGCGAGGAAACCGGAGAGCCCATCACCCTGGCCCGCCTCGATGCCCGCCCCATCGCGACCCTGTCCATCGAGGCGCAGGAGCGCCATGAGCGCCGCGAGAAAATCTATCGTGATGATTGACACCCGCCCGGCTGAGCGGGAATCTGGCCGATGCTGTTCCAATCGCTTGCCATGCCCATCATCCAGGCGCCGATGCTCGGCGTGGGCACCGAGGCGCTGACCTTGGCGGTTTCGCGCGCGGGCGGCATGGGTTCGCTGGCGGCCGCTTCGATGACGCCCGCCGCGCTGGGGGCAGCGGTCGCGAAGCTCCGCGGCGAGACCGACAAGCCCTTCGCGATCAACCTCTTCATCCTGCCGCCGACCCAGGCCGATGCGGCGGAGGTGCGCGACGCCATGGCGCGCCTCGCCCCGTGGCGTGAGCGCTATGGCCTGCCCGCGCAGAACATCCCGAACCAATGGGCGGAACCGTTCGAGCCGCAATTCTTGGCTCTTCTGGCAGCAGCACCCCCGGCGGCCTCCTTCACCTTCGGCATCCTCTCCCGCGAGCAGGTTTCTGCGCTGAAATCGCGTGGAACCTTCGTCGTCGGCACGGCGACAACGGTCGCCGAGGCGAAGGCCTGGGAAGCGGTGGGGGCGGATGCCGTCTGCGCGCAGGGCTTCGAGGCCGGTGGTCATCGCGGAACCTTCCTGAAGCATGTCGGCGAAAGCCAGATCGGCACCCTGGCGTTGCTCTCCACGATCCGTGAGGCGGTGTCCCTGCCGGTCATCGCGGCGGGCGGGATCACGGATGGCAAGGCGATCGCGGCGGCTCTCGTGATGGGGGCGGCGGCGGTGCAGATCGGTACGGCTTATCTTCTCTCCGAGGAGGCGAATACCAGCGCGCCCTGGCGTCGCGCGATTGCCGAGGTCGCCGATGATGCGACGCATCTCACGCGCGTCTTCTCGGGGCGCTATGCACGCGGCATCGAGAACGATTTCATGCGCGAGATGCAGGTGTTTTCCGATGAAATTCCGGCTTATCCGATCCAGAATGCGCTGACGCAGGAGATGCGTGCGGCCGCCGCGAAGGCGGGCGATGCGCAGGCGCTCTCCCTCTGGGCGGGGCAGAGCGTGAAGCTGGCACGCCCGGGAGCCGCCGCAGAAATCACCCGCCAACTCTGGGCGGATGCGCAACTCGCTTTGCGCGAAACGGCGCGTCGTTATGCGGGAGAAGGATCAGCATGACCCTGAAGCTCTACTACGCCCCCGGCACCATCGCGCTGGCTTGTCACATCGCGCTCGCCGAGGCTGGTGCGGATTATGAGGCCGTTGCGCTCGATTTCAGGAAGAACGAGCAGCGCGGTGAGGCTTATCTCGCGATCAACCCCAAGGGGCGCGTGCCGGCGCTGATCACGGATCGAGGGGTTCTCACGGAGACGCCGGCGATCCTGGGCTTCATTGCGCAGAGCTACCCCGCCGCGCGCCTTGCGCCGCTGGAAGATGGCTTTGCTCTGGCTCAGTTGCAATCCTTCATGGCCTATCTCTCCTCGACCATGCATGTCGCGACCGCGCATGACCGTCGTGCCTCGCGCTGGGCGGATCAGGAGAGTTCCTTCGCCGATATGCGTGCGAAGGTACCGCAGAATGCCCGCGATTGCTGTCGGCTGATCGAGGCCGAGTGTTTCGACGGGGCGTGGGTGATGGGCGCGGATTACACCATCGCCGATCCCTATCTCTTCACCATTGTCGGATGGCTCGGGCGCTTTGGCATCGAGCTCAACGAATTCCCGAAAATCGCCGCGCATTGGCAGGCCATGCAGGCGCGCCCGGCTGTTCGCCGCTCGCTGGCCGAGCAGGCCCCGGCCTAACGTTCAAACAGGAGCAGACCATGATCACCTACGGACATTTCATCGGGGGCAAGCATGTTCCCGGAAAATCGGGCCGCTTCGCGGATGTCTACCAGCCGATGGACGGCTCGGTGCGCGCGAAAGTCGCGCTCGCTTCGAAGGCGGAACTGCGTGCGGCGGTGGAAAACGCGATGGCCGCGCAAGGTGCCTGGGCCGCCACCAACCCGCAGCGCCGCATGCGCGTGATGATGAAGTTCATCGAGCTCGTCGCGAAATACAATGACGAACTCGCCGATATCCTCGCGCGCGAGCACGGCAAGACCATTCCGGATGCGAAGGGTGACATCCAGCGCGGCGTGGAAGTGATCGAGGTCTGCCTCGGCGCCCCGCATATGCTCAAGGGCGAGTTCACCGATGGCGCCGGCCCCGGCATCGACATCTATTCGATGCGCCAGCCGCTGGGCGTGGTCGCGGGCATCACCCCGTTCAACTTCCCCGCGATGATCCCGATGTGGAAGCTCGGCCCGGCGATCGTCTGCGGCAATGCCTTCATCCTGAAGCCCTCGGAGCGCGATCCCGGCGTGCCGATGCGCTTGGCTGAAATCCTCGTCGAGGCGGGCCTGCCGCCGGGGATCTGCAATGTCGTGAATGGCGACAAGGAGAGCGTCGACGCGATCATCGAGGACCCGGATATCAAGGCGATCGGCTTTGTGGGCTCCACCCCGATCGGCGAATACATCTATGGCCGGGGCTGCGCGGCTGGCAAGCGTGTCCAGGCCTTCGGCGGCGCCAAGAACCACATGATCATCATGCCGGATGCCGACATGGATCAGGCGGTCGATGCGCTGATCGGCGCGGGCTATGGCGCGGCGGGTGAGCGCTGCATGGCGATCTCGGTGGCCGTTCCGGTGGGCCAGAAGACAGCGGATGAACTCGTAAAGCGCCTCATTCCGCGGGTCGAGAGCCTCAAGGTCGGCCCCTCGACCGACGGCACCGCCGATTTCGGCCCGCTGGTGACGCGCCAGCATCTCGATCGCGTGAAGGGCTATGTCGATCTCGGCGTGACGGAAGGCGCGAAGCTCGTCGTCGATGGCCGCGGCTTCAGGATGCAGGGCTACGAGAACGGCTTCTACATGGGCGGCTGCCTGTTCGACCACGTGACGCCGGAGATGCGCATCTATAAGGAGGAAATCTTCGGGCCTGTCCTCTCGGTGGTGCGCGCGCAGGATTACGAGGCGGGCCTTAAGCTTGCGAATGACCATGAATACGGGAACGGTGTCGCCATCTTCACGCGGGACGGCGATGCGGCCCGCGATTTCGCCTCGCGCGTCAATGTCGGCATGGTGGGCGTCAACGTGCCGATCCCCGTGCCACTGGCCTATTACACCTTCGGCGGCTGGAAGCGCTCGGGCTTCGGCGATCTCAACCAGCACGGGCCGGATGCCTTCCGCTTCTACACGAAGACGAAAACCATCACCTCGCGCTGGCCTTCGGGCATCAAGCAGGGTGCGGATTTCGTGATCCCCACGATGCGCTGAGCCGCGGGGATGCGCTGAACTTTCGGGCCCGCCTTATCGAAGGCGGGCCCCTTTTTCGTTTGCCTCACGGCGATCAGGCGAGGTCGCCCCACTGCGCCGGCACGTAGCGATAGGCCTGACCATCACGGACAATGCGCCCGAAACCGGGGAAGGGCACGTGGGTCGCGGCAATCGGGATGCTGTCGGTCGCGACCATGTCGAAGATCTTCCTGCGCGTCTCCGCCGCCTGCTTCCCATCCGAATCGAAGGCGAAGGTCGTCTCCGGCCGCAGCGTGTGGAACAGGGCGTTGTGCAGCGTATCGCCCGCGATCAGCAGCTGATCCTTGCCGGAGGAGACGCGGATCACTGCGTGGCCCGGCGTGTGCCCGGCGGCGAGCTGGAGCGTCAGGCCAGGTGCCACCTCCCCGTCCTTCACCTTGCGGGTGCGGTTGGCATAGGGCTTCAGCGTGTTGCGGGCGGAGAGGAAGAGCGGTTTCGCGGGCTCCGGCGCGCGCGAGAACACGCCCTCGTCAAGCCAGAAATTGGCTTCGTTCTCGTGCAGGATCACCTCCGCATTGCGGAAGCGGGCCTTGCCTTCCGAGGTGATCAGCCCTTCGGCATGGTCTGGATGGGCGTGGGTGAGGATCACCGCATCAATCTGGCCCGGCTCGATGCCGGCCGCCGCGAGATTGGCGCGCATTCGCCCCAAGGCCGGCCCGAAAGCCTTGTTCGAACCCATGCCAGTATCAATGAGATAGGTCTTTGCGCCGGTATTCACCACGAAGGCGTTGATGGCCGTGGGCGCCATCGCCTTCTCGCCGGCCGCTGCGAGCATTCGGCGGGCTTCCGCCGGATCGAGGTTCGTGAAGGCCTCGATGCCGATCGGCCCGAACCCGTCGCTCAGCGCGGTGATCTCGATGGACCCGATCTTCTGGCGAAAGACGCCCGCCACCTGCCGACCGGAGAGCGGCGCCTTGGCAAGAGCGGGGAGGCCGGTCGCGCCCAGCGAGGCGGCGGCAAGGGAGGAGGCGAGCAACGAGCGACGTGAGATCATGGGACTGATCCTTTCAGGAGTGAAACGTCGAACACATTCAAACGGTGACAAAAGCCGCCGGAATGATTATGTTCTGATCGGTACAGATATCGGGCGACCGAACGCCCTGTCAAGATTTATGATCGGATCAGTACAAAAATGACGACCCGACCGCGTGGCCGCCCGCGCGCCTTCGACCGAGAGATGGCCGTCCGTTCGGCGCAGCGCCTCATCTGGCAGCATGGCTTTGAAGCGATGTCGCTCTCGCAGCTCGAGGACGCGATGGGAATTCGCAGATCGAGCCTCTATTCGGCCTTCGGCTCCAAGCTTGGCCTGCTCGGCGAAGCTGCCGATCTCTATATCGCGGATTTCGCGAAGCAGAGGGACGTGGTGCTGCCGGGTATCCGCTCGACTCTCGGCCGGCTGGAGGCCATGTTCGGACTGTTCTCCACGATTTTCGTCGCGCCGGGCGGGCCGCTCGGCTGCTTTCTCTGCTCGGCCGCGCTTTCCTGCTCCAATGAAAATGAAGAAGCCGTGAACCTGCTGATCATGCGGCGGAAAGCCTTTGCGGAGGTGATCCGCGCAGAACTTGAGGCGGGCGTCCAGTCGGGTGAATTCATTCCGGATACGCCCGTCGCGGCGCTCTCGGATTTTCTCGTGAGCGTCATTCAAGGCATGTCGATCGGCGCCCGCGATGGCAAGCCGGTGGAATCCCTTCGGCAGACAGCGACCTTCGCGCTATCCGTGCCCGCGCGCTATGCTGCACCGAAGGGTGCTTCGCCCGCACCGGCAGCGACGGCCATCTGACTGCGGGGGGTATGGGCATCGCTCGCCGAAGCGTGATCGACAACGGAGGCGGAGATGTGCGAATCTTGGCGTCGCATGCGGGGCTTCGGGCTTTCCTTCTTTTGTTGATGCTGTTTCTGGCGGTTTCGACCGCCGGAGCCTCGCCGCTTTGCGATGGCGAGGCCGGGCGCTGCAGCCTCGCCAACGGCTTCTACTTCGCGCAGACGCCGCCCGGTTGGAATGGGCGCGATCCGCTGCCTGTCCTCGTGCATTTCCACGGGTTTCGCGAAATCGCCGCCGATGTGATCGCGCGTGAGGACCTGCGGGAGATCGCGGGTCGGCTCGGTTTCGCGCTCGTCGTGCCGCAAGGGGAGGGGCAGACCTGGTCGCATCCCGGTTCGCCCTCGCAATTGCGCGAAGATGTCGCTTTCGCAGAGGGCCTGCTTGCGGATTTGCGCCGGCGTTTGCCCGTGGACGAGAACCAGCTCTGGGCCTCGGGCTTCAGTCAGGGAGCCTCCATGGTCTGGGCGATCGCCTGTGCCCGCCCCGGCCTGTTCCGCTTCCACCTGCCGATTTCCGGCGCTTTCTGGCGGCCGGAGCCGGAAAGCTGCCCGGTCGGTGTGCGGGCGATCCGCCACATCCACGGCCTCAACGATGTCACCTTTCCGCTGGAGGGGCGGCCCGTGCGCGGCGGAAAATTCCATCAGGGGCGCATCCGCCATGCCCTCGATCTCGCGCGAAAACTCGGTGCCTGCCGCCCGGCCGAAGAGGATGTCTCCACCACGCTCGGTTCGCTCGGCTGTCGTCGCGCGACGGGCTGTGAGCGCGGGGCCTATCTCGATTTCTGCCTGCATGCCGGCGGGCATGATTTCGACCCCAGTTGGCTGGAGGATGCTTTTGTCCTCCTTCCCGAGATCAGCAGGGACAGCGCCCGCGGGCGTTAACGCCGATTAACTTTTTGCTGGCATGAACATTAGGGTTGCCTTATGCAGTTCTGTGCAAAACGACGAGCAGCCATGCATGCAAGGAAAGCCTGCAGTCACCGCTGATGCGATCCGGGAGTTCGGGAACGTGCGGAAAACGGGTGTTACGACCTGGGCGCTGGCGGGGCTTGGCCTCACGCTGGTGCTTTCGGCTTCGGCTCTGGCTGGTGAACCGCGCTGCAACAAGGCCCGCCATGTTGCCGGCACGGAAAAGCCGCTTCCCAATCTGGAATCGCGGCTTGAGGCGGGTGAGCCCATCCGCATTGTCGCGCTGGGTTCATCCTCCACCGAAGGCACGCCCAATCTCTCCAAGAAGGACATCTACCCCGCCGTGCTGGAGCGCGTGCTCGCCCGCGAGGTGCTGAACCCCGTCGAGATCGTCAATCGCGGCAAGGGTGGCGAGACCATCGCACACATGCTTGCGCGGCTGGATCGCGATGTCATCGCCGAAAAGCCGGACCTCGTGATCTGGCAACTGGGCGTGAATGACGTGCTCTCGATGGATGGCGTGGAAAGTGCCATTGCCGATATGCGGATCGCGCTTCAGCGGCTGAAGGAAAACCGTATCCCCGTGGTGCTGATGGATCTGCAGGTCGCGCCGATGGTCGATCGCGACAGGGATACGCCGGTGATGCAGGCGGCGATTGCCGAGGCCGCGCGTGCCGAGGGCGTGCTGCACTTCCACCGCTATGAGATCATGAAGAACCTCGTTTCCACACAAGCCGCGGCGATGGATGACCTGGTGATGGGCGATGGCCTGCACATGACCGCTTTCGGCCATCTCTGCACCGGCACCCTGCTCGCGCAGCAAATCGCCAAGTCGAGCCTGATGCGGCTCGCCGCGTCCCGCCCGCGCGAATAGGTCCCGAGGTCTACTCTTGGAATCAGTTCTCGACCGGCCGCCGGTCGGGCACGAGCCGAATGTCGTCGCCTCCGGAATCGGCAAAGGCGATACCAATGCGCGTCTCGATCATCGCGCGGATGATGCCACCTTCGCCGAGCGGGGCGATCTCCTCGAACACATTCGTCTCCGGGCGATAGCGCAGCAGGACGCGCCGTCCGCCATCGGCGATGATCAACGTGCCGTCGGCCCGCGCGAGCAGCGCTTGTGGCTGACTCTCTGGCCAGGGCAGCGCAATGATTCGCCATGCGCCGCGACCCGCTGAGCGGGCAATGGCATTGGTCTTGGCGGAGGACACCCAGATCTCGCCTTGAGGCCCGGTCGTGAGCCCGCGTGCGCCGCGGAAGCTCTCGGGCAGGGCGGTGGAATCGAAGCGGCCACGTTGC
Source organism: Methylobacterium sp. (assembly GCA_020252865.1). Lineage (GTDB taxonomy): Bacteria > Pseudomonadota > Alphaproteobacteria > Rhizobiales > Beijerinckiaceae > Rhabdaerophilum. The sequence goes on along the minus strand of JADCCH010000125.1, from coordinate 547 downwards.
GGGTCAAGGCGGATCATCCGGCCGGCCTTCCACGCACTGAACCAGATGGAACCGCCTTCGCCTGGCGCGTTCAGCCCCATGCCCTGCAGGTCATCGTGCGAGGAGACCTCGACCGCGCCGGTCTGCGGATCAAACCTGCCGAGCCAGCCTGCCGAGCCCGCGAACCAGATCCGGCCCAGGCCATCGGAGCGCAGGCCGGACAGATCCATCGTCGGCAGGTCTGAAGGCATCGCAATGCGGGTAAGTTCACCCGTCGTGCCATCGATGCGGTGGAGGACGTTTAGGGTCTTGTCGGTAGCGTAAAGCGCGCCATCCGGCGAGAAGGCGAGACCGAAGGGTTTCGCGCGCTTGCCAAGGTAGAGATAGGTGACTTTCTGCGTTTCGGCATCGATGCGCCCGAGCGCGCCGAGAGGAGGCGCGGCAAACCAGATGGAGCCATCGCGCGAGTCGAGCGCGAGCGCGCTCGGCTGACTGTTGACCATCAGTTCGATTTCGGTCACCGGAAAGGGCTCGACCTTCTTCGGGACGCTCACCACGGTTGCGGGGG